>MNFB01000060.1 GCA_001917995.1 Thaumarchaeota archaeon 13_1_40CM_4_38_7
CTACTGATTCAAAAGGCAGTAGGAAGCAGGCTAAAGTGCGTATTTGTAGATAATGGATTACTGCGATTAAACGAAGAAAAGGAAGTTGAAGAAATGTTCAAAAATAATTTTGGAATGAATTTTACTATAATTGATGCAAAAGAAAGATTCCTTGGAAGATTGAAAGGGGTAACAGATCCTGAACAGAAACGGATGATAATCGGAGAAGAATTTGTTAAGATTTTTACGGAATTTGCAGAAAAGAATGGTCCTTTCAAGTGGCTAGCTCAGGGTACGCTCTATCCTGATGTCATAGAAAGTGGTGTCTCAAAAGGACCTGCTGCTATAATTAAAACACACCATAACGTAGGTGGACTTCCTTCTTGGCTTAATCTCCAAGTATTGGAACCTTTGAGATATCTCTACAAAGATGAGGTAAGAAAGATAGGAAAAATCCTAGCAGTGCCTACTAATCTTCTCAATCGTCACCCATTCCCCGGCCCTGGCCTTGCGGTAAGAGTAATTGGAGAGGTAACACCACAAAAATTGCAAATTTGTAAACATGCAAGCAGAATTGTTGAAGATGAGCTTGTAGCATCGGAATGGTATGATAAAGTTTGGCAAGCTTATGCAGCCGTAGGCGATGACAGAGCAGTTGGAGTTGTAGGCGATAAGCGAAAGTATGGTAATGTGGTTATGGTTCGTGTAGTAGATTCTATAGATGCAATGACAGCTGACTGGACTAGATTGCCTTCTGATATACTTGAACGAATCAGTAACAGAATTACAAATGAGGTGGAAGATGTTGCTTGGGTTAGCTATGTAATTTCAAGCAAGCCACCAGCCACTATTGAACCGCAATAAAAAGTCTGCCCCCTCGCATGCGTAAAAATCTGCTGTCTGTCGTAAAAGTTTTAGGTCTAGTATCTCAAAGAGAAATGATATGCCTTACATTTCTTCATCAGGAAATACAAATCAAAGGGAATTAGACGACATTAAACAGGCGATCAACGACCTAACAAATACGATTGAAGGTAAGCACATGAGATTGGAAGCGATACTTTCTCAGATAATAGAACGCGAGATGATAACTCAAGATTCCTACGATAAAATCATGAATTTGCTAATAGAATTCGGTAAAAAGAAAGGCTGGACAAAATAACCAAATTACGCTCAGAAACATGATGCCCGTAGTAGTGTTATTGATTCTGGGAATAGTTTAAGATCAATACCAGACTAATGAAATTGTGAGACCCGTTCACAAAATTTTGGTAATTGATCTAAGTGTAGTTATTGGATCTTTTTTTCTAATATGGGCATTATCCACAGATTCTGTCTTCTTGGGTCCTAGCGTACCAAGTAATTACATCGCGTCTCTTCCAGTTGTACTCTTGTATACTGGATTGGTAGCTATTTTGATATTGTTAGGTACTGTACTCTTGTTTCTGCCTAGAAGAACCAGATGATCTGCACGCTTGTTTTTAAAGTAAAACTATATTCTGAGTCTAATGTAAAAATGAAGAGTGGTTCCTTACTCTGGAGTTATTACAGCAGTTGGATTGTTGTTAGTGTGTACTACAGTAATTTTGACTGTAGCACTATCCTGTCCATATTCGTTTGTGACTGTGAGCTTGAACACAAGTTCCTTTGTTTCACCTATTGGAACCGGTGGTGCAAAGATCGCTGGCTGTGCAGTTTCACTAAATAATAATGTCACTTTATCGCCGCTTACTTGTTCCCATGAATATTTTAGATGAACACCTTTACTTGCACTGCCATCTAGCGAAACTTTTGTCAGCTCATCTACGGTTTGATCAGAACCAGCATCGGCTACTGGAGGAACTCCTGTTGCTTCTATGGTATTAACGTTCACTACCACATCACATGCTGGAAGACTTACTAGATCATCACCGATTGTTAGTTCAAACACTAGTTGACCAGTTACGCCATTTGGAATTGGTGAAACAAATGTTGGTGTCAAATCATCGCGTGATGATAACTTGACAGGAATTCCAGAAATTTGTTTCCAGTGATATAACAGTACATCACCGCTTGGGTTTGATACCGTTGCATACAGTGTAACAGGAGTATTTGCTAGAACTGAAATATCTGAACATGAAACTGTCGGGCTTATATGAGTACTTTTGACTGTAACTTTTACCATTGCAGCTGCTTTGCCTCCATGTCCATCATCTGCGGTAAAAATGAAAAGTAAAGCTTTGCTTGAGCCTGGGTCAACTGCTGGTGCTGTAAATGACACTGAGGTATCACCATATGATGATAATTCAACTTCTGGGCCAGAATATTGACCCCATGCATAGGTTAATGGGTCGTTGTCAGGGTCTGTTGCAGAGCCCGTTAGAGTTACTGGCGTACCCTCATCAACTATCATGTCATCATTTACTTTGACTATTGGTGGGTGGTTAACATGCAAAACTATGACATTGTATTTGGCATTGCTTACGCCTCCATGTCCGTCATCGACTGTAAGACCGATAGTCAGACTCTTTACCTCATTTGGAGGAACTGGTGGCGCAATGAATGATATCACTGGGTCTGTAGATGAGAAACTTACCTTGTCACCGCTTATTTGAGACCAAGTGTATGCCAGTTTGTCACTGTCAGGATCTGTTGATCTTAGACCGGAAAGCGTTACCATGGTCTTTTCGTTTACTATTATAGTATCAGAAGAGCTATAACGATATTTTGAGAATTGTTGACCGGACTTGGCAACATTTAGTGAAAAGGAACTATCGCAGTAAATATGATCTGAACCTTGAAACTTTTGTACACAATCTTCAAGTGACTGGATACCACTACTAATTGATGACGACGTCTGCTGTGCATTAGCCGACATGGCTGGTAAAGCAGAAATTATCATAACTGCCAGTACCGGAACAAAAAATTTGTAATCCAATCTGTGGGGGTTTAATTTGTGATTATTAAAAAACCTTTCTCTCATGTAATCAGATCAAAATACTCGAATTTTGATCAATGTATGATATTTGTAGCATTTCATAGATCTACGCAATTAGAGAGTGTTAGTCTTTGCTGACTTAATTAGCAATAAAACTTGGTCAATAGTAGGTGGAATTCCCTGAAAACTATTGATGTATAACGATGCAGCACCATTTGCAAAAAGTAGCCTTTCTGCAGGTTCCAAATTAGCAAGATATCCAACTAGATTGGCTGCATCCCAAACATCGCCTGCACCGGTAACAAACTTTGGTTGAACTGGAAAAGATTTAACAAATTCTACATCATTTCCGTTTGACCAACATGAACCGATAGAGGTATGAAGGTCTATTGAAACGGAGGTTCTTGTAGCCAATTCTTTAACCGATTTCTTGGTATTGTCTACATCAGTTAGGGTATCAAGTCCGTATTGCCCCAATAGGATATTGCACTCATTCTCATTGATACATAACGAGTCCAAGTCAGAACCTAGTTCAGATAAGGCTTCTTTGAATTCTCCAGGTCTTGTCTGTATATCTGCTGGGTCTAGAAAATGAAGAGCCGATTTGGATTTTTCAAATGCAAATCTTGAAAGTTCAGTTGCCCTCTCATTACTTGCCCAGTTTGTTACAATCACAGCGTCTGCTTTCTTGAGTACTACCTGTTCCTTTGATCCCAGCTTATCAGGCCCAAAGTTCTCGTTATCCCCCAAATCAGAAAGCATTATGTTTACAATATCTCCATTGTTGTTAAATTCAAGCGAGGTTGTTCTTCCTGGCTTGCCATCAATTATAAAAAGTGAGACTTTGGGAAATTCAGAAAAAGTTTCTTTTAATATATGTGAACTAGTACTGTCTGCCACAGTAATTAACGAAACTGGGCAACCAAGTTTTACTAGAGCATGCGCAACATTTGTTGCATTTCCTCCTTTGATATCAAACTGTGGAATTCCTCTTATACTTCCGCCCAAGCTAGTTTTTTCTAAAATTTGTTTGTAGAGTCCTGCAAGATCTTGTATCTTAATTATTCTATCAAGAAAAAAATCATTTAGAACAACAATAGAACCAACGAGATTAAGATTTTTGAGCTTTTCTAGCATGAAAAAGTTTAGCCCATTTGTGGTGGCAGACCTTTTCCTCCGCCACTTTTGCCACCGGATGATGCAATAACATCATCGATTCTTAGTATCATGCAGGCTGCCTCGGTTGCTGATTTTATTATCTGCTCTTTTACTACTACTGGTTCTAAGATGCCCAGAGAATACATATCGGCTACTCTAGTATTTCTTGCATCTATTCCAGTCCATTGCTTACCTTGACTTTGTTTTGCACGAAGTGTAACCATTGTGTTGATTGGATCCATACCCGCGTTCTCTGCTATGGTAAGCGGAATTATCTCAAGAGCTTCTGCATACTTTTTGATTGCAAGTTGTTCTCTTCCCTCAAATCTATCTTCCCAGTCTTTCAATCTCGAAGCCAGATATTCTTCTGGTGCACCGCCACCAGCCACTACTGCAGGTCTTTCTATTACATCTTTTACTACCATCAAAGAATCATGAAGTGATCTATCTACCTCATCTACTACTCTTTGTGAGCCTCCTCTAATCAGAATTGTAATTGCGCGTGGGTTCTTGCAGCCTTCTATGAAGACCCATTTCTCTGTCTCTACTTTTCTTTGTTCTACCAATTCAGCAGTACCCAAATCCTTTAGAGTCATATCATCAATATTGCTGCTAATTCTTCCACCTGTTGCCTTTGCAAGCTTTGTCATGTCACTTTCTTTTACTCTCCTTACTGCAAGAATTCCTTGTTTTGAGAGATAATGTTGTGCGATATCGTCTATGCCTTTCTGACAGATTAGCACATTTGCACCTATCTCATGAATCTTGTCAACCATGGCCTTGAGCATCCTATTTTCTTCCTCAAGGAACATCTGCATCTGAGATGGGTCAGTAATCCTAATTTCTGCACTCATCTCTGTCTTTTCAATTTCAAGAGCTGAGTTGAGCAGAGCAATCTTGGCCTTCTCAATCTTTGTTGGCATTCCGCTGTGAACTACTTCCTTGTCTAGTACTATACCTTTGATAAGATGGGTGTTTCGGATTGAACCACCTGCTTTCTTCTCCACTTTAATATTGTCTAGGTCAACCTTGTGTACTTCAGCTTCTTTTTCTACAATCTGTAATATGGCATCTACAACAAGCTTGGATAGCATATCACTGTCTTCTGAGACAAGCTTTGATTCCATGCTAGTCTTTGCGACCTTCAATAGAACCTCTCGCTCATTTGGACTTACTTGTTTTGCAAGTTCTTCAAGAAGTGAGAGAGCCTTTTCCTGCGCGGCTTGAAAGCCTTCAATGATTACGGTGGCGTGAACATCTTTTTCCAGAAGCTCTTCGGCTTTTGCCAAGAGAGAACCGCCGAAAACCACAGATGATGTTGTTCCATCACCTACTTCATTATCAACAGTCTTTGAAATTTCAACCATCATTTTTGCAGCTGGATGTTGGACGTCGATCTCTTTTAGAATAGTAGCACCATCGTTGGTAATAGTAACATCTCCTAAAGAATCCACAAGCATTTTGTCCATTCCTCTTGGGCCAAGGCTGGTTCTTACAAGTTCAGCAACTAGCTTGGCTGCGGCTATATTATTTTTCTGTGCGTCTCTTCCCTTTTGTTGTAATGCACTTTCTTTTAATACTAGAACAGGACCCTGTGGTGTTTGTTGAATCGATGCCAAAATTAATCTCCTAATTCGTAATTTCTTGCCCCTTTTAATATCTTATTGGTTCAAAATCTTCAAAAAGGTTCTATTTTTCACGTCAACGATGCCACTGTAGAGGATCCTGATCTCAGGTAAGGCAAGAAATGGTAGAAATACTGGAATAAGATGAGAATTTTTAAATTTACATCCCTGTTCGGCTATTTTTGAATCAACCTCAGAGTATTCTTCTAGTGTCTGTTCAAATGGATGCTTAGATATGAGACCTGCTACTGGCATTTCAAATTTGCACAAGTTCCTACCATCCTTTACGGCCAACATTCCCCCTTGCATCTGAGTCAATGTGTTTGCCACAAAGGCCATGTCTTTTTCATTAGAACCTATGATAATCATGTCATTTTCGTGAAAACTTTGAGTACATCCAAATGCTCCTATATCAGCCCCAAAATTTTTTAAAAAGCCGACAGAATACTTGCCAGTACCATAAGTTCTGTCAACTGCAGCCACTTTCCACACATCCTTTTCAGATGATGCCACCACATTTCCATCTCGTACCCGAAGATCTTCCTGATCTTTTTTGGTTATTATTTCTGTTTCAAGTTTGATTACCAATGCTTGAACAGAGCTTTGTTTACTATGTATGACAAAGTCTTTTTCTGTGAATTTCCTTCTTGTTTTGACTGTTCTTGTAAGCCATTTTGCAATGTTGCTTTTAGCAGGTTTGAATACCATTTCTCCATGAGCTACTACTAATTTTCCTCCTACGAAGACCTTATTTGGTTTAATTTTTTCCAGGTCGTCAAAAACTAGAATGTCCGCCATCTTCCCTGGAGCAATTCCGCCATAGTCTTTGCTCATGCCATAATATTCAAAGCAATTTTTCGATGCTATAGCTATTGCATCAATAACATCCATACCCAGCATAACAGATTTTCTAATACAATGATCAATTATTCCAAATTCTACAATGTCTTTTGGTGTTACTCCGTCTGTACAAAACATTAATCTGTCAATGCTGGTCTTGCGTGACAGTACATTTGGTATAATCTTGTCAAGATCTCGTCTAATAGATCCTTCCCTCATCATAATCCACATACCTAGCCTGAGTCTCTCGATAACCTGATCATAGTCTATTGGCTCATGACATGAGAAAATTCCAGATGCAATGTAAGCATTCAATTTTTTATCGCTTGCACCTGCAGTGTGTCCATTTATGATACCATTATTTTGTAGCATGTCAGTTATGCTCTGAATTGTTCTTGGATCTCTTGTTGTAACTTTGGTCCAAGAAAATACTTCGCCCAAGCCTACCACGTTGTCCAAGTCATAGGCTTTCTTTTGTTCTTCTTTGTTAATTGTCCTTGAATGACTAAATTTTCTGTCTACAGGCAAGCCTCCAGGAATTACATGAAAGACCCTAATTGGTAAGTTCTCTGTCATCCTGACAAATTCTCTAAATCCTCTATAGCCACAGACACTTACGATATCAATTGGGTCAGAAAATAAGGTAGTAGTGCCACAAAGAAGGGATTTCTTTGCAAGTTCTGAAGGCAGGATGTATTGATCAATGTGTATGTGCGAATCTGCAAAGCCTGGAGTAACGTATTTTTCTTCTAAATCAATTACTACAGTCTTCTTTCCAATTGTATGAGATGCATCTCTTCCAACATAGGCAATTCTATCCTTTACTATAGCAATATGGGTTTGTGGAATAATCTCTCTGGAATAGACATTTACTAGCTTGCAATTTTTTAAAACAATATCTGCTTTACTTTCACCCATAGCTACTGAGTTAAGTGACGAGATCATGGAAGCAAGTGGATTTGCCTTCACAGAGGGAGTGTTGTTATCTATACTATTAAAGCGATGTTTAAATTACGGTCAGAGCAGGTTTCATTTTATGAACATGCCAAAGGAGATTAGAAGATACTGCCCTAAATGTAAAAAGCATACAGTACAAAAGGTCTCCTTATACAAGGCAGGCAAGAGAAGAGGTTCTGCCATAGGCGAGAGAAGACACGCTGAAGATAAGAAAGGATATGGCGGACAAAAATTCCCCAAGCTAGCAAAGCCAGCTAAGACAACTAAGAAGATGACTCCAATTCTGATGTGTCCTGAATGCAAAAAGAAATTCAATGTGTCTGGAATAAGATTAAGAAAACTGGAATTGGTTGCATAATGAAAAAAGCTCAAATTCTAATTCCAAAACCTGGTAGTAAATTCCAGAGAGTTCAGTGCAAGGAATGTGGAGAAGAAAGTGTTGTGTATTCACATGTTTCAACTACTGTTACATGCAAGGCTTGTGGCAACACTTTAGCAGAACCAACTGGGTCTATTGCCAAACTAAACGGTAAAGTCCTAGGTAGCGCAGAGTAAATCATAATCCTTCTTTGTATTCAAGTTAATTGCTACTCGTTTATCATCAAGTACGATGTAAGATTCTGCAACTTGTTGCATTTCTGATATTTTTGTTGGATTTACAATTGAGATGCCAGAATAAGCATGGTCCTCATTATTGTATCTAACAACATAGTCGGCTTCAATTCCAATAGAATCCAAGAATTTCTTTCTCACTAGTACGCTAGTCCACGGTTCTTTATCATTTACAGATGCGATAATTTTTCTAATTATTTTATCATCTAAAAGTGCCATGTCTCCTGAAACAACAAAAACTGTTTCGCTGAGGTTACGCAAGGCATTACTGAGATCGCTAACATACCCTTTTCCTTCTGTTTCTATTGTGGTAATTCCAAGTGCTTTAATGAATTGACGAGTTTTTGGCGCATTTGGACTTGTAATACATATTATTTGAAAAAACATGCCAGAGTCTTGAAGCGCAGATATGACATGCTGTATAACTGGTTTTTTGTATTTTATCAAGAGCTTTTCTTCTGGCAAATCCATTCGTGTGCCCTTACCACCACACATTACTAGGCCTATCATACAGATACAAAGATCAAAAGTGATGCCAGCCTTACAAGTTCATTGCTTGCTCCAAATACATCGCCAGAGATTCCACCAAAGCTTCGATTCGCAACTCGAAGCAGTAGGAATGATAATCCGACACAAACAGCAGTTACGTATACTCCTGTCATTCCCCCCAGCAAGATAGTTGGTATAATGGCAAGTCCTGCAGCTACGCCTAGTTTTCTGTAGTCTTTCATTGATTGGGTAAATGGAGAGCTTAGTCCTTGCCAAGCTGAAATTCCACGATTAGCTTGAAGAACCATTGCAAATTTTGCCATAAGCTCACTTAACAAAATTGCCTGAAAGAGTACAAATCCTTTCATCATTGACAATGCCATTATCATGCCAGCTACATACAACACTATAGTTACTACACCTGCAGAGCCAACTGCGGGATCTCTCATAGCTTGTAATTTTTTTTCTTTGGTTCCCTTTGCCATGATTCCATCAGCAAAGTCACAAAGAGCATCGGTGTGATGTACTCCGGTAATAATCACAAGTGCTCCTGTCAATAGAAGACCTACTATCAGGGGTTGAACAAACAAAGAAAGTCCATAACCTGCTCCACCGATTATTATCCCAATTACTGCTCCTGCTATTGGAAACAGATACATGCTCTTTGCAACAGTTTCAAGCTCACTGTTTTTTGATGGAATAATAGTCAGAAATGATACTACAGACGTTATTCCCCTAAACAAAAGACCACCATCCAAGATACGATAGGACTGCAATCACAGGAATTGTAAATAACACAACAAACAAAATGCTCGTAAGTTTCATTATAGAGACTGCCAACTTGAAATGAGTCTCAGTTATGTCTGAAATGCCATCACCTAGGATATAGTGATCCAGTTTCTCGAATCTAATACCTAAAGCACCTGCCATAGTAGCCATTGGGTATCCTGCATTAGGACTCTCTGTCTTTGGACCGTCTCTTCTCATAACTTCAAGCGAATGGCGCCAATTTTCTTTTAGAATTATGCTTGCAAGTATCATTACAAGGCTTGTTATTCTTGAAGGAAGATAATTCAAAACCTTATCACAATTAGCACCAAACCAGCCTATGTTTCTAAACAAATCTGTTTTGTAACCTATCATTGAATCTATGGTATTTACTGCTCGATGGATAAATGCGCCTGTAAGCCCAAAAATTGCAAAATAGAATAGAGGTCCTGTGACGCCATCTACAATATTTTCACTAATACTTTCTAGTGTTGCAGAAATGATATGTTGCCTATCGAGATTTTTTGTATTTCTCTTTACTATCATAGAAAGCTTTGTTCTAGCATCATCTAAATCGTTCTTCGAGAGTGCCTCCATAATCTTTGATGCGTGTTGTTCCATTCCCTTTATGGCAATTGTAGTTTTCAGCAGTATTCCTGTTACAACTATAGTTGATGCTAAGATGAGAATCTTTGAAAATCCGTTTACTTCTAGATTATTAAGATATTTTAGTCCAAAGACTAGTGACATTATTAGAATACAAACTATCACTAAAACACACATTACTACTATTGTACCACCTAATTTTTCTGAAATCGGATTATTAGATCTTGCAAGAGATACAACTTTGCTTACTAGTTTTCCGATCCAGACTGTTGGGTGATATTTGTTCTTTGGATCTCCAAATGCAAAGTCAATTGCAAGAGCTAAGATTACTGCAAAGATTGGAATGACGATCATTTCAATAATGAACCTACCGCTTTCATGTCTAGGTTTTTTCTAACTGCACGACTTAAATGCTCTATTTCTTCATCCAAGGACTGCAGATATTTTTTTGTCCAAGAAACGTGTTTTGGCTTGGCATGAAGAGAATCTTCATCTGGGATATCAAATTTTAGAAGTGGTATTATACCAAGTAAGGGCTTCTTGGTTTTCTTTCTTAATATGTGAAAGCTTGGGCGAATTATCTCTGCATCACCACGAAATTTGTTTATTACAAAACCCTTGATGAGTCTTTGATGCTTCTTTTCAAGTAGTGCCATGGTTCCAATTATGCTAGCAAAGCTACCTCCTTTGTCAATGTCTGTAACTAGGATTACTGGTGCTGAGCAATATTCGGCCATTTTCATGTTCGCAATATCATATCTTGCCAAGTTTACCTCTGCTGGCGAGCCAGCTCCTTCAAGTATTACTATATCATATTTCCTACACAATCTATCAAGAGACTCCTTTGATGTAGACAAACCGTTTGTAAGAACAAATTTCTTGTAGTACTCTCTTGCATGCATCTTTTTGTAGAATTTGCCGTTAACAAAGACTTCACTTTTGTAATTCCCAATGGGCTTGAGCAATATTGGATTCATCTGCGGTTCAATATCTGTTCTTGCTGCAATCGCCTGAATTGCCTGTGCCCTTGCGATTTCAAAGTCTTTTCCAATGTATGAGTACGATGACATGTTTTGTGATTTGAATGGAGCTACAGTATAGCCCTCATTTACAAAAATTCTGCAAAGAGCAGTAACAAGTGTTGTCTTGCCAGCTCCTGAAGACGTCCCTTGTATCATAAGTGTGGTTGCGGTCATAATCTTCTCAATGTTTCCACTAGCTTAAGATTTTCTTTGTGAGTTCGAATTGCAACTCTTATGAAGTTATTATTCAAACCTCGAA
The DNA here is from genome assembly GCA_001917995.1 of Thaumarchaeota archaeon 13_1_40CM_4_38_7. Lineage (GTDB taxonomy): Archaea > Thermoproteota > Nitrososphaeria > Nitrososphaerales > Nitrosopumilaceae > Nitrosotalea. Next base: position 11,233 of record MNFB01000060.1, read on the forward strand.
ATGTACTACAATCTCTAACCAGAATGTTTTTCTTCAACAATTTCTTTTGCAATTGTTTTGAATTCATTTTTGCCCTAATCAAAATAAAATTTGCATCAGAATCATGGCAGGTAAAGCCACTTATCTTTGATATAGAATCTTTCAAAAATTTTCCTTCCCTTGCTATTATTTTTCTAGTCCTTCTAAGATGTGAGGTATCAGAGAGAGCTTTTATTCCCATTTTTTGTGCTATCCCATTTACATTCCATGGAATTTTGAGCTTTTGTAGTACTTCGATCATCCTTCTGCTTCCAAGACCGTATCCAATTCTTAAACCCGCCAAACCAAATGACTTTGTAAGTGATCTTAGAATAAAGAGATTATCAAATTCTTTCAGATAAGAAACAAGGCTTTCATTACGAGGTACAAGTTCTATAAAGCATTCATCAAGAAAAACTATAACGTATTTATCATAGGTTGATTCCAAGATTTTTAGTAGATTGGTTCTCTTTGTAAGAACACCAGTTGGATTATTGGGATTACAAATAAAGAGACAGTCGTTTTTTGAGATTTTTTCCTGCAACTTGGGCATACTTTTGTTAATATTCATTGTTTTAAGAAAACGTACTGAGGAACCATGCAATCTTGCAGCTGATTCGTATTCACTAAAAGTAGGAATCGGAATCAGTGCATTACGCCTTTTCAGAAAGGCTCTACAAAAATTGTAGATTATTTCTGTTGCACCATTTCCAACTATAATCTGATTTGTTGGGACTCCGGTATATTTTTGCAAGTGAGTTCTCAGATCATTTGAATCAGGATCTGGATAGACTGAAATAAGTGACAAATCTTTTTTGAGGTTATTCTTTATTGATGGAGGATAACCAAGCGGGTTTACATTTGAGCTGAAGTCAATTATTCGTGGATCATACCCAAGACCTGTGGAATAAATTCCTCCATGTGCTGCGACTTTATGATTAGCGATAGTTTGTTCTATGTTGAGTTTCACATTTTCCAGATATTGTAATGGTATTTAGTTGTGTTTTTGTTCTTCCTTCTAAAGGAATATTAATTGTACAAGTGGCATTTTTCATATGAAACGGGTAGCCATCATTGGAGTCACTGGTGCAGTAGGACAAGAATTTGTGGTAGCCTTAAACAATCACCCTTGGTTTGAGGTAAAACAGATAGCCGCATCAGAACGATCTTCAAAGAAGAAGTTTGTAGACGCCATCAGAGATCCAAACTCTGGCATCTTAAAATGGCACATACGAGAATCCATACCTGCGTATGTAAAAGATATGATCGTAGATTCAGTTGATGATATCAAATCTGAAAACCTTGACTTGGTTTTCAGCTCGGTTGAAAGCGAAGCTGCTAGAGATATAGAAACAAAATTTGCAAAAGATGTTCCTGTTATCAGTACATCTTCAGCTTACAGATATGAATCAGATGTGCCCATTTTGATTCCAGGTATAAATGATGAACATGTGGTATTGCTTGATGCACAGAGAAAGAATCGTGGTTGGAAGGGATTCGTAGCACCCTTGCCAAACTGTACTACCACGGGACTTGCTATCACTATGAAACCACTTCTAGACAAGTTTGGTGCTCAAAAAATTATCATGACATCTATGCAGTCAATGTCTGGAGCAGGAAGATCGCCAGGTGTTTCTGCATTAGATATTACTGATAACATAATTCCATACATACCAAAGGAAGAAGATAAAGTAAGATTAGAAACTGGAAAAATACTGGGGAAGCTAGTTGACGGAAAAATCGATCCAGCAAAAATCAAAGTTAGTTGTACATGTACTAGAGTTCCAGTAATTGATGGTCATACAGAGACTGTTTTTGTTGAAACTGCAGTACATGTTGACCCAGAAAGTGTAAAGAAAGCCATGGAGGAATTCTCAAACAAAGTAAGCGTGATTGGCTTGCCATCAGCACCAAAAGAATATCTTTTGGTTCACGAGGATCCAACAAGACCACAACCTAGACTAGATAGAGAAATCAATGACGGAATGACTACAGTAGTAGGAAGGATCAGGGAGGATACCGTCTTTGATAATGGTATAAAGTATGTGCTATTCTCGCATAATGAGAAAATGGGGTCAGCAAAAGGAGCTGTTCTTCTGGCCGAGATGCTATACAAGAAAGGTTACATTTAGACTAGAAATTATAGAAAAATTATAATAACAACTTTATTAGGATCTATTTATTCACAATAATCGGTGTTTTGAATGGCAAAAGTTGATGATCTTGATATGATAATTTTATCAGAATTATCTCAGGACGCAAACATCTCAGTTCCGCGAATCTCAAAGAAGATTAATGTGAATTCTTCTGTGGTATATAGCCGAATTAAGAGACTTGTCAAAAGAAAGCTGATCGAACGCTTTACAATAGTAGTAAATGATAGAGAGCTTGGCTACACTGTAAAAGCCCTCACTGGAGTAAACATGGACTCGAAGATGAGAGACAACGTCATTGAGGAATTGATGAAAATCCCAGAAGTAAGGGAAATTTCTGAGGTTACTGGCAGATTTGATATTATTGTAACAATGTATGCCAAGAACTTGGATGAGATGCACAGATTGATATCCGAAAGGGTAGGGCGCATTCAGGGAGTACAGCGCTCTGAGAGCTTCATTGAGATGAAAAGGACTACCAAACCCATGCCTTACAAGCCAACAAAATAATGGAACTTTTTTCAACCTATAAATAACTAATAGCCCAAAAATAGGCCAAGAGTGTGTTAACAACAAAAGCCAGTTCAAGAATAAAAGTATACTACGAAGTTACCAAGCCAAAGATATGGTATCTTTTAGTTTTTACTGCAATAGGTGCAGCATTTACCGCTTCCAATCTATATCATATACCAATCTCACCCATTACATGGGGTCTAGTGGTTGGTGGAGTTATTGCAGGTTCCGCAGCTGCAAACACTTTGACAAACTATAATGACCGAGACATAGACGCAATAATGGAAAGAACGAAGGAAAGACCTATTCCAAGTAGAAGAATTTACCCAGCCGAAAAAGCACTGTATTTTGGATTAGTTTTAACTGCCATATCACTAGTTTCCTCTTTTGCAATCAACATATGGGCCGGAATTTTCATGGCTTTTGGTCTAGTCGATAATATCCTAGTTTATAGCAAGCTTCTCAAACGAAGAAGTCGAACCAACATTGTTCTGGGCGGGTTTTCCGGCGGAGCCCCTGCTATGATTGGATATGTAGCTGTAACCACAACTGGACTTTGGGATTTAGGGTTGGTTATGGCTGGGCTAGTTTTTGTTTGGATCCCAATGCATATCTGGAGTCTTACTTTGCATGTCAAAGAAGATTACAACAAAGTCAAAGTTCCTATGTTGACGGCGGTTCAATCTGAGAAAACATCGGTTCGTGTCATTGCAGGCACAACCCTTATGATGGTTCTTTTCAGTGTGCTTCCATTTTTCATGACAGATCCTTCAGGGAAACACATATTCCACGAAGTGTATTTGTACACTGCAATAGCAACTGGTGCAATCATGGTTGGTCTTAGTCTCTGGCTTCTTGTTAAACCGTCAGAACGAGCATCTTGGACATTGTTCAAGTTTTCCAGTCCATATCTTGCCATACTATTCATAGCCCTGATGGTAGATTCCGCACTCTAGTTTTGATTTATCTCAAATAACTTCTTATTGATACTTTGCCTGACCTTGGAATCTTGGCAATCTCAAATCCTTCAACATGTTTTAAAAATGATTTTGTTGCATCAACTCCCATTTTGGTAGTAAGTAGATTCTTCTGATCACTAGATGGATCGAGGCTAGAACCTCTAACTTTGGGCATTATCACAAGATCCTTATCTGCTTGAAATCTAGTTGCCATTGCATATTCTACGGCAACAGGATCTGATGGGTCAATATCATCATCCACCACTATCACATTTTTAAGTGATCTATGAATGGCAAATGCTGCCTTGATGGCCTTTTTCGGATCAGACGGTTGCTTTTTTGAGATCTGAATTACTGCATGAAGCCATTTACACCCACCTTCTGTCAACACAACTCTTCTAGTATATGGTAAGACTTGCTTTAGATTTCTGTTGAGCTTAGCTTCTATAGGCATGCCCATTAACAATCTGTGTTCCCCATATCCTGAAAGTATGTCGTGGAAAATTGGCTTGTTTCTATAATACATTCTATCTAACTCAAATACTGGTTGCATTCGTTTGAAGTCGTAAGTGCGTAGCATTTCAACCATCCACTCCTTGTGGTTTTTGTCCTTTAGAATACGACCTTCCATTACTATTTCTGCTTCTGATGGTACTAACATCCCTGAATATGGACACATTGCCAGTGTGAGCTTTCTACCAAGCAGTTCATTAGCGATTTCCAACTCATCTCTTCCCCATTCTGCTTGATATGCACCAGCGATTGATACTGCTGGATGAACTCCCACGGTGATTGCAACTCTTAGATCTTCGCCATGTCCTTTAGCGTACATATATGACCTGTAAAGATGTCTACCCTCAACCATTCTGACTGAGAAATGCCTGTCATCAAGTAGAAGCAATCTATGAAATGAGGAGTTTTGTGTCCCTACTTCTTGGTTTCGTGTGTAAATGATAGAAGAGGTAATAAAGGGACCTGGTTCTTTTTCAAAATGAGTTATTATTGGCAAAATGAAGAGGTTACGTGATTGATTTTCCATAAATTTACCCTTTACAACTATTCTAGGCTTTGATGCGTGTTTTATAGCCCAAATGACTTTGTCATGTATCTTGTGCACAGGTGCTCTTACAGCCTGCGCAAATCTCTCTTTTGTACCAACCAAATTTGAAACTACTTGGAATTTACTTTCTTTGACTTTCTCGAAAAGCACAGCCCTTGAACCATCCATAGCTGCAGTAATAGCTGCTAACTCATATTTTGTAGAAACTTTCTTTTTTATTACAACTAATTCTTTTTTTCTAAAAAGTTCAGCAAGATATCCTCGTAAATCAGAGCTCATTATTTTATAATCTCCATTACTTCATTCATTAGAACTTTCATACTATCAAGTTCTAGCTCTTGTTGTATACTTAGTGACAAAATACATATTCCATTTATCGTTGACGCAACGCGTTCTGATACCATTTTTAAAAAAATTGTTTCTGATTTGGATGGTATTACCGTAGCACTACTGGTACGACCACCAGAACCAATTGAAACAACAAGTGTTCCTATCTTTTCTTTTCCTTCCGTTATGGAAATAAAATTTCCATTATCAAATGGAATAATCTGAACCAAGAAATCTCGATGATTCACCGTGACGGTTTTTTTCTTGTAACCGACTTGTGATATCATCAGCCTACGTCAGCTGATTACGCCTTTATTGCTATCGCTTCTAATTGATCAGCTTCGACTCTTGCACGCAGTTTTGCTTTGTACTTGAGGTTTCGTGGTTTAGTTCTGAGTCTGTATCCGCAGCAAGGACACCATAGACCTTCCCATTTTATGAAAATTTCACAAATTTGGCATCTCTTTTGTCCTGATGCGTAACGGCCCGTACCTACTGGCTTCTGTGCCTTGTATCTTATGCATATTCCTTTACACGTCATTGTTTTTACCTGTAATTTTATGTAGTATTAATAAATATTTAAGCGTAGATCAGAAATTTCTATAATACTGTCTAATATTATTTGCAAAAATTTTGCGATCCTGGTACAGCAATTGAACACTTTTCAGGAAAAGGAGAAAAAAGCATGATAAATATATATGTTATTAAGAAAAACGAAAATCGTAATTTTTGATGTTTTTTTTCGAGGCACTATATAAAGGAACTTGATAATTTTTTGGCTATTAACCAATTCTGGACAGTGGAAGAACGAGATGCCTGTATCCCTCCCTTTGGGTAATGTATCTTGCAGATATCTTATCTCGTTCGCCTCTTTTATTGTAATTTCTGACTCGCAGTGATGTTTTGCGTTCGTCGACAAATTCTAATTCAAAGTGAGAACAAAACCGAAGATTCAGTAAGTTTGTTATTTGTCTTGCAATTTTCATATTTCCGTTTCCCACTTTGACAACTTTTCGCTTTGCGTTTAGTCCCACCAAGATTTTCACAATATGTGATATTAGATCGTCAACTGATGTGTAAATCGAGCTCTCTATTTCCTTTTCATAATAAAATACAGAAAGTCCTATCCTACTACCAGGATCAATACCTATTACCAATGAGCCATAATGAATTCCTGATTCCAGTTTCTCCACTATTTTTCCCCTAATTATGGTTGGATCGTAATCAAATTCATCATCAAAGAGTATTAAATTACTTGGAATCTTTTCGGACTCCCGAACAGTTGTAAGAATTAGTCTTTTATCAGAACTAGTAATCTCTTCTGGCAATACTGAATCGTAATCTAGCTTTAGATGCTTTAAAGTATTGACGAACTTAAAATATGACCTCCCAGACACCGTTGCAATTGCAATGTTGTTTTGGGTTTGGTACGCTATACCTAACCTTCCTTCCTTGAAAATTTAAAGTTTGTTTGTAACTTGTTCTTGAGCAAAGACTGTCACTTTGTTGTCAATAGAAGTATTGCTCTAGCCAAGTCCCCTTTTGCTTCAGTTAATGCCTTTGTTGCTTCCTCTGCAGATACATTAGCTTGTTGAGCTACAAGTGTTATATCCTCCTGACTAAACACTGGTACTTCGAGTTCTCTTTCTTCATAACTGTCTGCAATAACCTGAAAAATAGAATTATCTTTTGCCTTCATTTCCGTGACAGATGGTTTATTGATGATTATCTCCTTTGTGTCAGTCTTGATTATGACTTCTTGAACGTTTTGGACATCCTTCATTTCAAGACCCATCCTGTCCAACATTCTCCGCATTTCGCGGTTACCGCCACGCATCATGAATACTCTTTCTCCTCAATCTGGACTTTTTAAACTATCTCTGATCCTAACTGCCATCCCTCTCTTTAGAGATCTTATCATGCTTGATGATAGAATCGCCTTGCCTACAGCAATAACCCTATCATTGTGTAGAACTGGCACATCTGCACCAATCAGAACGTTCCTGCCACACCATTTAACATGCTTACAGAAGACAGATTTCCCATCTTCAATAAAGGGTTTAGAGTCATCATCTACTTCAAGGCAATTTTCTCGAAATTTCTTATTTTTCATAAGAATTTGGGCAAAAAATGGTGTAATAGCCAAGCCACCATCCGTTCGTAGAGTACACAACAATTTATCATTCTGATAGATATGCTGGATTCGGCCAGTTCTTTTTGAATATGTAATTTTAATGTCTCTTGGAAGACATCTTGATGTGTTTGTTCCAAATAGGACATCTAACGTATACTTGATTTTAAGAATTGGATCCAATTGATTTTGATTATTGTGTGGCACCTAATTATTTTTGCAATTGGGATACATACTATATAGCGTATCCTAAGAACTATATAGAATGATTCATTATACATGGACTATGGGAAATAGCGAAGAAATGAGGAAAATACAGTTCACTGGAAAATCTTCCTACATTGTTTCATTGCCAAAACAATGGGTAACTGAGATGGGTCTTAAGCAGGGCGACCAAGTTGCAGTTGTACGCCAAGGAATATCAGCTTTGCAGATTGTTCCATCAAAACATCATAACAAAGTTGCGAGTGGCGAGGATGCAACAATTGAAATAAAACAAGATGATGAAGGATCAGTAATTATTAGGAAGCTTATCTCTCTTTATCTTCTTGGATTCAGTATCATAAATGTAAAACCTAAACTTGGAAGATTAAAGCCTTCACAACGAAATGCAGTCAAAGATGCAGTAAAAGGTATGCTTATGGGAACGGAGATTATCGCAGATTCAACTGAGGGTATCACTATCCAAGTACTCATCAATCTCTTTGAACTTTCAGTAGATGGAGCGTTAAAAAGAATGTTGATAATTGCAAAATCTATGCAAAATGATGCCTTGTTAGCACTTGAGGAAGCAAATTACGATTTGGCAAAAGAAGTCATAAGTAGTGATGATGAAGTAGATAGATTCAGTTTTTACATAATACGACAATTAAAAATTGCTATACAAAATGAACACATGTTAAAAGAAATGGGCATAGAAAACCCGCATCACTGCCTAGGATATAGATTAATAGTAAAGAACATAGAACGGGTTGGAGATCATGCAACAGCAATAGCAAAAGATCTTCTAGATTTCAAAAAGCCAATCAGAAAATCCGTACTGGAACCTATCCAAGAAATGAATAACTTTTCTCTATCAGTACTAGATGCAGCATGTCTTTCTTTGTTCAAGAGGGATTTTACCCAAGCAGAACAAACGGTAGAGAGGACTCTTGACATCTCAAAGTACGAAAAAAAAATCCTCGATAGTACAAGATCACTTAGGGATGATGAAGAGGTTTATCGTGTAAGGAGGATGAATGAGAACATACGTAGGATATCTGAATACGCAAGTGACATTGCCGAAATTGTACTTAATATGACCATTGAAAAGACTCTTCGAAAGCAATAAGATACGATTGGATGGCAGTAAAGACATTGAAAGATTCGGCCATCTTAATAACTTACGATAAAGAGGACGCTACTAAAGAAGCACTCGCCCTTTGTGAAGCAGCCGGCTATGATATTCGCAAGATCATTAAACAGAAGTTTCTTAACAAGGCCAAATTCGGAGTGGGAGAGGGTAAGGTCGAAGAATTAAAAGAACTAGTCAATTCGTTAAGGCCAGATGTTATAATATACGACGAAATACTTAAACCAAGTCAAAATTACAATCTTGCCTCTACTTTGAAGATGAGAGTGTTAGATAGAGAAGCTCTGATTTTAGAGATTTTTGAAAGGAGAGCCAGAAGTTCTGAATCAATTCTTCAAGTAAAGTTGGCTCAACTGCGATATGAGATGTCAAGGGCCAAAGAAAAGGTCAGACTGGCTAAAATGGGAGAACAACCAGGATTCATGGGAATTGGAAAATTCGAAGTTGATGTTTATTCCAATGATATTAAAAATAGAATGAACAGTACTAAATCCAAATTGCAAAAGTCTTCAAGGCAACGCGCCCTCCATAGGCAAGCAAGAAAAAGGATTGGTTTCAAAACTGCTTCCTTGTCAGGTTATACATCTGCGGGAAAGACCACGCTCTTTAACATGCTAACAGGTGAAAACAAAGAGGAGAGTCCTAATCTTTTCACTACTCTCTCAACTACCACTAGAAAGTTCAGACTTCAAAAAATGGAGGTACTAATATCTGATACTGTTGGATTCATCAGCAAGCTACCCGCGTATATGATTGACGCCTTCAAGTCTACTCTTGAAGAGCTTAATTACACAGACATTGTGATTGTGGTAATAGATGTAAACGACACTATACTAGAACTGAAAAAAAAGTTCAGAAGCTGTGTTACTACCTTAGATGAGATTGGAGTCGATAAAGATAAGATAATTTTTGTTCTCAACAAATCCGATTTAGTATCTGAAGAGGAGGTCAATTATAAAGCGGATCAACTAGGCCTCAAAGACAACAAAAAGTGGTTGCCTATATCTTCTGTGACTGGACAAAATATTTCCAAGCTAAAAGATCTGATACAGCAAGCAATTGAAGATAGACCTAAATTAAATGCAAAAGATGAAGTCGTAAAACAAGAAATAGAAATTAACTATGAAGATTGAAGTTCTACGAATTGGCCAACGATTAGTTAGGGATGACAGGGTAACAACACATGCTGCTCTAGTATCTCGAGCTTTTGGCGCATCAAAGATATTAATGTATGATGTCAATCCCGATATCAAAGATACTATTTCCAAAATAAATAGAATGTGGGGCAGCGATTTCAAAGTGGAAATTATAGAAAACTGGAAAGAGGTAATCAGCTCAAAGAAAAAGGGAGCATTCAAAATTGTTCATTTAACCATGTATGGAGAAAGTCTTAACACCATGGAACCTGACCTGAGAAAAGAAGACAAGATCCTAGTGGTAATAGGTGCAGAAAAGGTTCCAAGGGAAGTCTATGATATGGCAGATTACAATATTGCAGTAGGAAATCAACCGCACTCAGAGATATCTGCTCTTGCGGTCTTACTTGATAGAGTTTTACAGGGCAAGCAACTTCAAACAAAGTACTCTAATGCCGAACACGAAATAATTCCTACTAAAAAAGGAAAGAGAGTAATGAATAAAACCACTGATTAAATAATGGTCAAAGGGAGGAAGAACATCATGACAGTTGAACATGAGGATCCTTTTGTAAAAATTGCATCGTTAATCGGTGGTGACGAATATCTTAAGGTCGCTCGTTCTCTTCTAAACACAGAGGATGCAACTGATGAGGAAATTGCGAGCTCTACAGGACTTAGAATCAATATAGTAAGAAAGGTGTTGTATGACTTGTTCGGAAAGGCTCTCATAACTGGCATAAGAGTAAAAGACGAAAAGAAGGGATGGTTTGTGTACAGATGGAGAGCGAGAAGGGATGAAGTTGACAATTTCATTGAAAATCAGAAAAAAAAGATTGTTGAAAGATTACAACAAAGATTAGATTACGAGAATTCTGCAGATTTTTATCATTGTGGTAATGCTGACTGCCAAAAATTGACTTTCGAAAAAGCCCTTGATCTTTCCTTTAAGTGTCCAACCTGTGGAAAACTGGTTAACCTTTCAAAAAACGAAAAACTGAAGAAAGCGCTACAGAACAAGATTGATCATCTACGTAATGATCTAAAGCATTAAGAAGCATAGTAAAGAATTATTTCATTTTTCATTCTTTTGATCTTCTTTAGCTTGAATGAGGGAGATTTGGATATCTTGCCAAAACCATCTCCTTGTACCAAGGAAATCGCATCTTTGCCACCTAATATGTAGGGCGTCACGGTAAGTATAATCTCATCTACTAATTTTTCTTTTAAGAAGTACCAATTAGTTATTCCGCCTCCCTCTAAGAGAATCTTGCTTATTCCCCTTTTCTGAAGTATGTTCAACAATTTTTTTAGGTTAATTTTATTCCTTCCACACCTTATTATCTCGACTCTCTTCTTGTCGAGTTTCGATGTGATTCTTGTAGCCCTCTCTGTTACCACTAAGATTGTAGAGATTTTGTTTGCCGTTTTAACTATTTTAGAATTCCTAGAAATAGTTCCACTTGAATCTAAAATTATGCGAATTGGGTTCTTTCCTTTTACATGTCTTACGGTTAACAATGGATCATCGACATTAATCGTATTTTTTCCGACTAGTATAGCATCCACATCTCTTCTGAGCCGGTGAAGACGAATAAGATCCATTTTAGAGGAAAGATTAGATTCTCCTGAATAGGTTGCTATCTTTCCATCTATGCTTACGGCTGCACTAAGTATGATGTGTGGTCTAGATTTTGCCATGAATTATTTCTCCTTTAAACATTACAGCTCTTATCGTATTCTCCGATATGCGGTGTACAAGTGAGGCGTAAGGATTATGCATTGGTTCCAGATCTATTGCATGTTTTTCAATAAAGATGAAATCTGCAATATTATTGATTTGAATAATTCCCACCTTGCCACCTAAAAGATCAGAGCCATTTACGGTAGACATTTTCAATATAGATTTTGGAGCTAATCTTTTCTTCTTCATGCCCATAGAAACTTTCCAAAGATAATCCATCTCTTTGAACATATCAGGAGAATTTATCATTACGTTATCTGTTCCAATGGCAACATTGCATCCTGTCTCTAACATAAGATTTACATCTGGGATGCCTTCCGCTAGAGCACCGTTTGCTCGTGGACAGACTACAATGCTTGATTTATTTTTAGATACTAGTTGTAGATCTTTTTTAGAAGCATGTGTCATGTGAACTAGAAAGTCTGGTTTTGCAAGTAACGCTCTCTCAGTCTCGCTCTTACCTGTTACCTTTGAGGATGTTGCATTACTTTCTTCTGTTTCTGCCGAATGTATTGCACAAATTTTCCTCTGTTTTGAAAAGTGTCTTAGGGCTGAATCGCTAAATTCGTTAGGTCCACTAATTCCAATCCCATCACAATTGTTTAATAGATTTTTAAGATCCAATTTTTTCGATTCTGGTATTGGAGAATTTGTCTTGATTGATTTGAAATCCTGATAAAAGTCTATTCTGCCTAGAATAACAGGTCTTATTGGAATTCCAAATGATGCCTTTTGAAGTATATTGACGCCCTTAACACCACCCTCTCTGAAATCAATGAATGTGGTTATTCCCTTTCTAATCATCGAAAGACATGAACTTTGAATGAAGCTGGTAAGATGCGATACACCGGAACTTTTGAGAATTTTTTGTTTAAAGCCAGTAACAGGATGAATCTTGGATTCAACATCCTCGTCTATATTGATATCTTTTGCAATAGAATCTCCAATGTGAGTATGTGCATTGATAAGGCCAGGCATCATTAGAAGACCCTCGCAATCAATGATTTGTTCGTCTTTCTTGGATTGAATCTTTTTTCCTATAGTTTCAATGTATTTGTTCGAAATACGTACACAGGCAGTATTAACATAATCTAGTTCACGGCCTAAAAGAAGACTGACATTTCTTATCAACATGTTAGTTCAAGTATTCGTTGTCTTTCTGTTCCAGAGTCTCGGAGTTCACGTATCTTATCAAGGGATTTAGTTGCTAGTTTTGCAGCCTCTCTTCCGGTTTTAGCTGTTCCAATTCCACAGTTAAAGGATATTCCATGTCGTTGTCTTATTAAATCAAGAAACTTTGTTATTCCTTCTTTGTCAATGGCTGAGCTAATTATCATGAAATTGTCTCCTCCCAAGAAAAATGCAAGAGAGTTTCTGACCAGGAAAAATTCTGACATTTCAGAATACAATTTGAGAATAAGTGATGAGATTTCATATGGAGATTTGTTTGCTGAAATAGAAGTGGATCCATCCACATCCATGTGGATTATTTGTACCAGATCTTCTTCCTTTTGTAATGGTAATCCGAAGATGTTATGGTCTTTATCCAAAGTAATTTTGGATCTTATTGCCTTATCCACATTCAAGTTTGCCTCATACGGTGTGTTTCCCTGTCCTATAGACATTGATAGACCTAATTGGAAGGATTTTGCTAATTCTTTTTGAATTTCAATATGATCATCAACTGAAAGTCCATTAGTTATAACAAAAATTTCGTCGAACCTATTGGGAAAGGCAAGGCAGTTTCTTTCCGAAAACAGATTTTGTATTTCCTTGTATAGTGTGGCTTGCAAAATTTGCAATCTATGTTCTCTGTCACTACCTAGTGTAAGTGTCCATGGACCATATTCCGTGATCTTAATTATAGTAAGTTGAATCATTTCAGATCCTCTTCAATTCTTCTCTAATCTTCTGTGCTGCTTCTACCGCCCTTTCGGCAACAGGTCTTATTCTCTGGTATGCTTGCCTGTCACTCATGCCAGGACCTGTTATACCTAACGTTACTGGTTTTTGATGCTTTATCGAGAGTTCTATAAGGGCTCTTGCAGTAGTATTGGCAATAAGTTCATCATGTTTGGTCTGCCCCTTGATTACTGCACCAAGAGTTATTACTGCATCAACTTCTGTTTTTCTCAGTAATGTATCAATAACAATTGGCATATCAAATACACCTGGGACTCTACAGGTATACTTTACATTCATTTTTAGTGTCTTTGCTTTCTCGATGGCAATGTTTAGCATTTTTGAAGTTACTTCACTGTTAAACTCCGAGACTACAATTGCAATGTTCAAGATTAAAGCTCCTTAGCGAGTTTCACAAGTTGACTACCATCAAAATATGGAATAGTATATTCTTTCGCATATTTTTTTGCTTTCTCAATAGATAATGCAGTAAATGTTTCAGAGTCTAGCATTTCACAAATAGCTGCTACAGGAGAAAGCCCCGCAAGATTTGTCAAATAAATTGACATTTCCGTATGTCCCAATCTATTTGACAATAAACCTTCTGATGCAATAAGAAGCGGAACATGTCCTGGTGTTTTAAACGTGGAGTTGAAAATTTGTTTCTTGTTCTTAGTTCCACTTTTGTATAAACGCGCCATTTCTGATATGGTAAAGGCTCTGTCCTTATCTGTGACTCCCGTGAAGGTATTTGCATGGTTGATGGAAATTGAAAATGATGGTCTGTCTCCATAAGGTGCAGTACCAATAATCATCCTTTTTGAATCCATGTCCATATTTTGGGAATTGAGCAGTATGTCATGCATGTAGTTTAAACCCAGACTTGAAGCAAATGTGTGATTTATTGATAAACACACCAACCCACCAGCATCTTGACGCATACGAGCAATGTGTTCAGGTGTAACAAAGTCTGCAGCTACTACCATATCAACCTCATTTTCTCGCGTACTTCCATCATGAAGTAGGATGAAATCGCCCTTTCTAAGTGAAGAAATTGCTTCTTGTAAGGACATAAGTAACAAGCTTGTCGTTATAATTATAAATCTTACTACAAAAGTGGTAATTACCAAAAAAGTAGTAGATTACTAACTTCCAGACAGAATATACTTCCCAAGTATGTCAGTTTCAATATTAACTTTGTCGCCAATTTTCTTGAAACGAAGATTTGTTACTTTCATTGTATGCGGAATTATTGAAACGGAAAATTTATTTTTCAATGTATCAACAACTGTTAGACTTATTCCATCTACTGTTACGGATCCTTTCCTGATTATGTGTTTTGATAATTTTTTTGGAGTTTCAACCCACATTTTCACCTGATTTGGTTGTTTTTCTATTTTAAGAATGACCCCTACATTATCAACATGTCCAAGTACGAAATGCCCTTCTAATCGCTCACCAATCTTAAGGCTTCTTTCGATGTTCACTTTATCACCATTTTCCAAGTATCCAAGATTCGTTTTTTTAATAGTTTCACTTACCACTTCAAATTCAGCAATTCCCTTTGTTATATTTACTGCTGTAAGGCAAACACCATTTATCGCTATGCTATCTCCTATTCTAAGATCTTTTGCAAGTTTACCTAATTCAATTTTCATTTTAGCCGCACTACGATTCTTTGTCCTCTTGTCTAATCTAACAATTTTACCAAGACCTTCAATAATTCCAGTAAACATCCTGTGCCACGATGTTATTTGATGTATGATGATTTATTCTGATCGTTAAAATGTGTGATTATGGCTTGTGGGTGTCAAGAAGTTATGAAGTCAAGCAAAGTCTTTGCTCTCTTAAAGTGAACCTCATCTATCATTTTACCATCGATTTTAGTTGCACCCTTTTTTTTCTTTTTGGCCAAAGAATACGCCTCAATAACCTTTTTTGCCCATTCTATCTCAGTTGGCGTAGGATGGAATACTCTATGGGTAGCTTCAATTTGATCCGGATGAATTATACTTTTACCTGAATATCCTAGATTTCTTGCCACAAGACAGTCTTGTTTGAGTCCTACTGTATCGTTTAGGTCTTGCCAGATCGCATCTATAGCATATTTCCCTGCTGCTTTGGCATCTATTGGAATCTTAGATCTTGAGTATCGTGCTCCTTCTGCTTGCTTGGTATATTCTACCCCTAAATCATTGAGCAAGTCAAAAACACCGAAGACCAACGCTGACACTCTTTCACTAGATGATGCAATACGATATGCGTTGACAACACCAGCTGCGGATTCTATTGACGGCATTAATTCTATGGGTTTTAATTTTCGTTTCTTCTCTAAACTTATCAAAATCTTTTCTATCTTTGTTATTTCATTTGCATCGTTAACCTTTGGAATTACTATTCCATCAATTCCTTTCTGAACAATTTCAGCTAAATCAGCTAGAATCATTCCGGATGTAGGAGAGTTTGTTCTCACATAAACTTCAGCTCTATATTGGGAACGGTTTGTCAGTACGTTCTTGATTAGATTTCTTGCTGATTTTTTTTCTTCAGTAGGTACAGAATCTTCTAAATCAAAACAAATAATGTCAGCAGTAAGGATTTTGGCTTTTTCTATGAATCTAGCATTGTTTCCAGGAACGAACAGAAGACTTCGTAAGAGTCTTGCCATAAAATGGGTGGGTTTATGGTTTCATTAAGATTTTGCCGAACATACCTTTACCACTTAGCATCTTAGTGTGTGCTTCTGGCGCATTTTCAAAGCTATGTACGGAATCTATTACAGCTTTTATCTTCTTTTTACCCATCCAGTAAAGACCTTGTTCTAATTCGGCTTTTGTTCCCTGTGTTGAACCCAAGATATTTGTTCCTTTGAAGAAAATGTGTCTCAAGTCAGTCTTGGCATCATATCCAGTGGTTGCACCACAACTAACAAGTGTTCCACCATATTTTAGGAGGGTAAGCTGAGCATTCCAATGGGTCTGCCCTATATGATCAAAGGAAATATCAATACCACCTAATGGTTTTGCAATTTCTCTTACCTCTTTGCTCCAATCTTCTTTTCTGTGATCTACTGCATGATCAGCGCCTAACTGCTTTAGTTTATCAAGTTTGTCAGGGCTTGCAGTTGATATTACAGTACAGTTGTAGAGTTTTGCTATTTGAATTCCAAAGCTTCCAACGCCTGAACCTCCGCCCATAATAAGCACGGTTTGGCCAGGACGAATCTTTGCTCTTCCCACAAGCATATGCCAAGCAGTCAACAAAGTCATTGAAGCTGCAGCTGCTTCATCATAACCTACACCTTCTGGAATCTTTGCAACATTTACCTCTGGCAAATGCGTGAGTTCGGAAAAGGCTCCCCATAATGGTCCTGTCTGGAACCCCCAAATAGTTCTCTTGATACAATCATATTCACGTCCATCAGTACATGCCTGACAAACCCTGCATGACATGTTTGAATGTGAAACAACTTTATCGCCTACCTTGAAGCTAGTAACGTCTTCTCCTACTGCTACGACTTCACCTGCTGCATCTGAGCCCGAAATATGTGGCAAAGGAACTGGAATTGGTTGTCCTCTCATTCCCCAAATATCGTTGTAGTTTAGTGCTGCAGCTTTCACTCTAAAGACGACTTCGTTTGGTTTTGGTTTTGGATCCTCTACCTCTTTTACCTTGAGAATTGATTTGTAATCATCATTTGGTGCATATTTTTCGTAAACAACAGCTTTCATATTTGGATCCGCCTAACTTACCCCTAATATATTTTCGCTAAACCTATCTTCGATTAATCTTAAAATCTCTCTTGGGTTGTTGGATTGATAAAAGAATCTGTTTTAGCTGATCATCTGATATCTGTGAATTTAACCTGCCCTGTGATGCCATTCCTAGAAGATAATTCTCAACCATGGCAGCAAGTTCCGGTTTTACCATTTTTACGTTGTTTAATCGTAATCTGGCTTCAGGCGTAAGAAGGGTTCTAAGTGCTTGCTCTTTTAGGGCAGATACTTCTGCATCACTTGGTTTTCTTTCATCGTCTGGATTTTCGACGCTCATAAGACCATTAGGAGTATTTCTTCAGATTTGGGTTTTTTGTTACTAGTTCATTTAAGATTTCAGTTGAGACACGATCAATCTTCTTCATTCCTTCGTGAGAGATTGTCCTTCCTTTTCCCTCAACCTTATCAAGATAACCTAATTTTTCCAAGTTATGTACTGCTGTTCTAATTATTGCTCCACCAGCATCTCGGTGATGAGCTCCTCCATATCCCACTGCTTTTGTTCCGCCATACATTGTTCGTAGATCTTGTATACCAATGGGACCGTGGAGATAGATCTTTCGAAGAAGAGATGCGCATCTTGTATAGTACCAATCATTTTGTTGTGGTGGTTTCTGTGCATGAGAACCAGTCTTGACAAATGGGATCCAGCTAGGAGGGGTGATATCCTCACTTTTTAGAATCTCTGATAACTTGTTAATCAGTAAATCTGCTGGTACATCGTATACCTTTGCCATGAAAATGAAAATTTAAAGTTCGTCTTATAAATCATTGACCTTTTGGAATTTGTTTTTTTATGATCTTTCGATAGGTATGATTGCAAAATCCACAGGTTATGCGTACTGATTTCACAGAGCTTCTTCCTATCCGTATCCTAGCTGTAAAACCAGGTACAATGAACTTCTTACATTTTTTACAAAAGTTCATTCTCAATTCATATGGCATTATAACTCGGTGTTTTGTACTAAGTCTTTTAGCAAGACTTGCTTGTCTTTCCGCTAACTCTGGATTTGATCTTGCGTTTGATATAGCATTTTTAATTAGAATTTGCATTCTTTCTGTTATCAAGTCCTTTAGTGCAGCTTTCATGCTAGTTAAATAATTGCTACCCTTAAAATACAATCTTGCTATCGCTTGTCATAACAGAATCTGCGTTAGAGCTTGTACCACCAGAACTCCAAAAACATAATTCTGTTCTTGCATCAGCACAGAGACTTAACAAGAAACCGTCTGAAATTCTGCTTGACATATCATGGCATTTTGCTGCTATGAAGGGAATAGAAAATGAGATAAAGAGAGGCAGGCCTGATTTAGTACATTTTTGTCTTCTAGAAGGTTGTAGCATTCCATTATATTTTGAGAAAAAACTTAACGTCTTTGTTCATACGATTGATGACAAAGTCATATTTGTGGGTCAGAATGTTAGACTCCCAAAATCTTATCATAGGTTTGCTGGATTAATTGAAAAGTTGTATTCTACTGGTAAGATAGAAGAAGAAAATAAAACACTTCTTGAAATAAAAAATATGGATTTTACCAGCCTGATGTATAAGATAAAACCAAAGCGTGTAGTTGGACTTTCTACAAAAGGAATTTCTAGCTCTTATCAACAATTGGCTCAGGAAATAGACAACAACACCTGTCTGATTGTTGGAGGGTTTGCTAAAGGTCATTTTTCTGATACAGCCAAGAAACATTTTGATAAGATTGTATCTGTAGACAAAAATCCTCTTGAAGCTCATGTGATTATTTCACGAGTTCTTTACGAATATGAAAAAAGAATTATTATGTAGGTCTAAGATTGCCAGAGTGAGCGGTCGTAGTATAGTTTGGTTAGTACACTGGCCTTCCAAGCCCGTTACCCGGGTTCAAATCCCGGCGACCGCATTCTAAAGTTTTGATGTGAAATGGTTTTACTTTAAACTAAGAAACTCTTTGATCTTATAATTAAGAGTTAGGACTTGATTCTATTTGCCTTTTCAATTCATCCCAAGCAGGCTTTGGATTTTTGTCTACATCAATAAGACCGGTACCACAAAGATAAGATGCCGTATTGTTTAAGACAATTTCATTGCCAAACATTGATCCGGATTCTTTGTTTAGAGAGCCATAACATGTATCTACTGGCCTATCATATTGTCTATACCAAGTTAGAAATTCAAATTGTGACTGATTCTTCTTGTAAAAGTCATACACATTTTTCATAAATTTCATCTGGTCTTCTATTGTACCGTTAACCGATTTGTCAGTACTCCATCCAACTTCTATCAGTGCTATCTTTTTACCCTTGGCAAGATCTATCATCTTTTGTAGATTCTTTACTTCCTCATCTGGACCATTGTTTTGGTAATATACCAAGTCCACTGGTGCATAAGAATAAGCTACAAAATCACCTTGATTGAGTTTTGATACTATGTCATTATCATAATGATTTACGATATCATTTAATGAAAACCAGTTTCCAAATTTTACATTAGGATATTTTTCCTTTAATTTTCCGTATACTCCATTAAAGAAATCTGTATACTTTGAGATCTCATCAGGATGATCTCTAAAGTAAATGTCCACGTTTCCTCCTATTATTACATAATCAACTATGTAGTATCTTGATAATATTGCGTCAAGGGTGGCGACTGTTTCGTTTTCTAGTTTTTGATCAAGTTGAGGTTTGTCCATCCAGTCTGGAAATGGTCCAAACACACGATTGTTAATTACTGAAAAATATAGTGTAACGTTAAGTTGTTGCTCTCTGTTTAATCCCATTATGATATCTGATGTGCCCCAATTGTACTTTCCCTGTGCGGGTTCAATATTTGGCCAAGAGAGATAGACATTACTTCGCCCTATTCCAGTGGATGCTGCTTGACTGTATGCATTTTGTATTTCTCCAAGTGTTGGCGTTTGAGTAGGAGGCATGATAACTA
>MNFB01000052.1 GCA_001917995.1 Thaumarchaeota archaeon 13_1_40CM_4_38_7
TAAAAGATACGGGCTTGTTTCTTTAATTAGTTTATTTGGTTCCACTAATTTAGAGGGGTTTTAAGGATATTTGTATTGATCTCTGTGTATAATTTTTTTGCCTAACGGGAATAGAAACAGTAATGTTTAGTCTTGTACGTCGAGATAACAAATGAATGCAAAATTGACAAGTGTTATTGTATTGGCTGTTGTGGTCCTCATGTTTCAGACAGGCAATACTTTTGCACAGCAAGATACCTCATGCCAGTCTCATGACATCTGTGTACATCCAGGAGACCATCTCAAATATCAAATTAATCTTGGGGCTGTCAGTAGCTCCCAGACTTATACCTTCGGCGACATGGTAGATGGGAACAATATCAAAGTAACAGAGCAATATGCTGACCAAAACAATACTGAAACTAGTACCTTTATTTTAAACGTAAAAACAGGTTTCATGCATGACGAACAAAATACCGCAAATATGCCGTTTCTTCAGATTTTACCAGCCCCAATTGCCTATAACAAGAGCAGTACTGCTGTGACTCAGCAATTACATGACTTTAATGGTTTTAAAAGGACTGCCCTTGTTACCACTCAAACAGGTGTGAACGGTTCTTTTCAAGTGCAATATGATGTGCAAACCGGAGTTTTACTCAATGAGCATTTTGTTGGCGTTGCCACTCTACTTGGCAGACCTGTGATGGTAGAATCTTCAAACAACCTAGTTGATACAAATATAATCAATTCAGATTCTGCAAGTACAGAAACTCCCAAAAGCAACACAGCAATACCAAGTTGGGTAAAAAATAACGCCAAGTGGTGGTCAGAAGGAAATATTGGGGATGCCGAATTTGTAAAAGGTATTCAGTATCTCGTATCAAATGGCATAATGCAGGTCCCACACGACTCGTCACAAGCAGTGCTATCACAGCAGATACCAAGTTGGGTAAAAAATAATGCCGGTTGGTGGTCAGATGGAAGTATTGGGGACGAAGACTTTGTAAAAGCAATCCAGTATCTGATAAATTCTGGAATAATCAAAGTCTAGCATCTGATAACTTTTCAAGTGTTAAATAAGAGCAGAAAATTCTCAAGATATGAATTGCAAGAGGTGCCATCACGTCAACGATGCTCACGAATCTTCAGCGCAGAGTCACTCTATTGTTAAAAGAGGCAAGTGTAGCATACCAAACTGTACTTGTACACAATTTATAGACCCGGTAGAAGAAATTGATGATGAGTTGATTTGAGATCCTATTTGCTAGGATTTGAAGCATTAATTCCAACTGATTCGCTAAGTGTTATTGTTGTTTGATTTGTCTGGTTACCTGTTGCGTTGACGGTAATTACAGGTTGAGCACTAGTAGTGGGGGATGATACGGTTTTGGGTGCAGCCTGGGTATTAGCCAAGGCTGCAGCTCTCAAGTCTTCAACTAGTTTCTCATTGTCATCAATCGTTGCGTCAAATACTATCACTTGTCCTTTTTCAGCTTCATACTGTTTGGCATATTTTGCTTGCAGCTCATGCGCCTGCGCAATAGTGCCTGCATGGTCTAATATTTTGAATTTCCCACCTACTGGTTGGCCTTCATCAAAGTAAATTACATTAAATCCTTGTTTTGGAGTCATTGCATCCATTTCTTGAGCAGCCATGATATCACTTGCAAAGTGATAGTTGTCTCCTACTGACCACACCAAAAGAGCAATTAGCACAAGGGAAACCGATACTGCAATCATGGAAAAACCAACTTTTCTGTAATTGTGAGGATTCTTCTCTTTTACTACAGGCTTGGTGTTATCTACAGGTTCGTTTGGAGATGACATTTGCTGTCAAACAATTGGTGGCTGAATTTAATCTTTTATTAGCAAACTTGTACGCCAAGTCTAATTGCAAAATCTAGAACAAGTGTTTCTACTAGTACAGAAAATTCTACGAGTTTTTGTCACGCTCAAGTTTGAAGAGTTGGAGTGTAATTAGGTCTAGTGCTTTTTTTAGGTGCTCAAATTCGTCTATGAAATGTTTTTGATTTTCTACTAGTACTTTTAGCACACCCAAGGCAGACTTTTCTGACCTATCAGTAGATGCAGCCTCTAGTGCATTTAGCCGAGACAGTAAAATATCAAGCTCTTTTTTGGCATCACTGCCATGAAATTTACCTTCTTCCACAAACAATTTCTTGCGACATCATATATGAACATAAAGTTAAAACACATACATGCCAAGCCAAATCCATGATTGAAGAGAGACTTGCTGCATTGAAAGTTTCTCTTCCAAATCCCCCCAAGCCAGCTGGCTCGTACATCCCAGTTGTTAAAACTGGTAACCTAGTATTTGTATCAGGGCAGATTCCCGTAAAGGATGGCAAGGTACAGTTCCAAGGAAAGGTTCCTACAAATATTTCAGTTGAAGATGCACAAAGTGCAGCCAAGCTATGTATCATAAACGCACTTGCACAGCTAAAAGATGAGCTTGGTACACTTGATAAAATCTCCAAAATTATCAAAGTTTCTGGATTTGTCAACAGCACACCAGAGTTTACTGACCAGCCAAAGGTGATAAACGCTGCATCTGATTTTCTCTTTGATATATTTGGTGAAAAAGGCAAACATTCAAGAATTGCAGTCGGTGTTGCAAGCCTCCCGCTAAACTCTGCAGTTGAGATAGATTTGATAGCCGAAGTTACTTGAGCTTAGAATTGAATTTCTTTAGAAACTGTTTTATTTTTTCTCTTGGGATAACTGCGCCGCATGCTTTATCATGACCACCGCCTGAGCCACCAAGTTCTGTTGCCAATTGATTAACTATTTTTCCAAGATGAATTTTGCATGCTCTTGAACCGCGTATAGACACTGCATAGATTCCTTGCTCTTCTCTTAGCTTGTATGAAACACCGACATCTTTACCAGATAATCCCAGTACAAAATTTACAACCATACTTGCCCCAGAATCTGTAACTTCCATATATGATAGGTTTTTCATTTTTTTCATGTTGTCTTTTACCTTCTGAATGACATTTGAGATTTTTTCTGCTTGGATGCGAGCAAATTCAAAGGTGTTAGGAAGTTCATGAGGATATTTTGCTTCGCTTAATTCGTCGACTAGATACAAAAGATAATCTGAATCCTTTTGATGGCTTACTATTGTAAATGTCAGAACGGTTGCCTCAAGGAGAATGAATTGCCTGTCAAATCTTTGCAAGAGTTTTGAGCCCAATGGTCTATCCTCCATGTAATCTGTGACTGCAGCGCATGCCGCAATAAACGAACTGTGATCATTTAATTTTGATTTGAAAGCATTATACACCTGAACAGTAGTACATTCAGTTATCACGTGAATCAGTTTGACTTTAAGTGACTGGATTTTCTTCTTTATTGCCTCATCAATGTCGTGGTGATCGATATATGTTACTGAAACTCGGTTCTTTCTAAGATGGCTTAAAAGTTTGACAAATTGGTCCTGATTTGTCTTACTAAGCCCAAGATCACATATGAATAATGTTTTAAGAGACTCGTCATTGCGCAGTTGCTCTAACTCATTCATAAGTCCTGGATAATCTACTAACCTAGTCTCGCCTCCAAAGGCTTGCCTTATCAGTGACGCAGCCCCTATTCCGTCAGCATCTTCTTTATGAGATACACAGAGAACTTTCGTTTTTGCCATAGAGCTAACAAAGCAGAACGACCCTCATTTAAACTAAAAAATAGGTTTAGCTTTTTTTTAGACTCGTGTATGTTTTAAATTCTGCAACCAAGTGCTGATGCCCTGTTACATCTTGCAAAACTACACAATACATATCATAAAAGGAAATACCTAGCAGTCTTGATTCTCTGTCTAGTTGTGAGATCTCGTCGAGAATCTTTGGATCCTTGGTTTCGGCCACAAAGTTGTCAACAAGCCTTATGAAATCCTCGTCCCAGTTCGACATTTCTAAGCATTTATGAAAAGTTTTGCTATATGGAATCGAGTTGTTAGATTAGACCAAGTGCTTAATTTTTTACCTGTTCAATTGTCTTCAACGAATCAATAGCAAATCTACGAAGCGACAAATAGTCTGTAATCGCATAAACAGACTAGGAGATACAAGCAAGATCTGAGATCTGCTATACTAGTGGAAAACAATCCAATCTATGCGAATCAAGAACAAATAGGTAAAGCACTAGTAACTCTAGCTGCTCAAAAAGCTCTTGTTGATATTGGAAAGCCAGCTTATGACAAAGTAGTGGAGATGTTATACAGTAAGTACCACTGCTATCTGCCAGATTGTTATGAACATCCTGAATATCTAAGCAAAGTACTAAAGGCGCTTTTTGGTAGGGCTGGAGATGTCATTGCGGAATCGATAAGAACGCAATTAGAGGACTTTATGTATAAGAAACCCATAGCGAATTTTTTGGAAATAATATGCAGATAGATTGCTAGTTTATTAAAATGATAATAAACAAATGCTAGAATGGATTGGCCAATATGCTTCGTGGGATCATCCATTTTTGATAGTTTCCCGATATAATAACCAGTTTTCCATAGGTAGTAATAATTTAATACACATTTTGTGCAGTAATAATAATGGAAACAAAGAATGTGGGTCTTCGCAATATCGAAGTAGCTGATACGAAGATTTCTGCAGTTGACGGAATGAACGGTAAGCTGATTTACAGAGGATACGATATCCTAGACCTTGTAAAAAAATCAACCTATGAAGAAACCGCATGCTTGCTCCTCAATGACGACCTGCCTACAAAGGAGGTCTTGTCCGAGTTTGCAGATAGCCTAATTGAAGCAAGAGAAATTCCTGATGGTCTAGAGAAGGATCTTGAAAATCTTCCAAAAACGGCAAACCCCATGGATGTGCTCCAATCCAAGATAGCAGAGCTTGGCATGTATGAAAAGGACAAAGCAGAAGACAGGAAGACCAATTACACAAGAGCAATCAACCTCATAGCAAAGATTCCTATAATAGTTGCATGTTGGGATAGAATTAGAAATGGCAAGGATGTCATCGCACCTTCAAAGAAGCTAAATCATGCTGGAAACTTTCTATACATGCTTACTGGAAAAGAACCCGATACTGAAATTACTCGAATTTTTGACATTTGCTTGATTTTACATGCAGAGCACAGCTTCAATGCGTCCACGTTTGCTGCAAGAGAAGTGGCGTCTACTCGTGCCCACATGTATGCAGCAGTCAGTGCTGCAGCGGGTGCTCTAAGTGGTGAATTACACGGAGGGGCAAACTACCAAGTAATGAAGATGCTTTTGGAAATAGGTACAGAAGACAGGGTAGAATCATGGGTTAAAGAAAAACTTGCAAAGGGGCAGAAGATAATGGGTATGGGGCATGCCGTTTACAAAACATGTGACCCACGAGCTGAAGTGCTAAGAGAGCTCTCCAAGAGGCTGTCAGAGAAGACTGGACAGCCCTGGTACAAAATTACAAAAAAAGTAGAAGACATTACATCAGAAGAGATGAAAAAAGTAAAGGGCTCTGACATTTTTCCAAATGTAGACCTTTACAGTGCATCAGCATACTATATGCTTGCAATACCAATGGATCTTAACACTCCAATATTTGCAATATCAAGAGTTGCGGGCTGGACTGCTCACATCATAGAAGAAAAATTTGCAGAGGCTGCTCCAAAACCAATACTTTACAGGCCAAAAGCAGTGTACGTAGGCAAATATTGTGGGCCTTCTGGATGCGAATACGTTCCTATAGATAAAAGAGACACACAGATTCACGCCTAAATTTTTAATCAAAAGTACATTTTCTTGTGTAGATTAGTTTCTGTTGGCAAGCCAGTCCTTTGCTTTTGTATCTATATCATGTCTGTGTAGAACATGAAAAACCATCTCATAGAAAGTGATTCCACGTTTATGTGCCTCCGAGTCTAGCCATTTTAATCCTTCAGCAAGTTCTGGATCGTATTCTGAGAATTCGACTAGCTCATCTACCATGTTTGTAAAGAAGGAGTTAGCTTCAAGCACGCTTGCACATTTTCATTTTTGTTATTCAGTAGTATATTCAAAATATATAGACAATCAGCGCCTTTTTGATTGACATTGGATCACAGATACTATTTTGATGGAAATGAGAAAAAGATCTCATGGATCATTGACAATATACAAACGAGATCAGAACAAACACGCGACCATGCTGAATATTATTTTGATAAAGTTTCAGTGGAACAATCCAAAATACAATTGGGTATTAGTTATCAATTGATCGAACCGGATGAAAATCGTGCAAAAATACTGTCATCTTCGTAGAATCAATCCTATATCCATCAAGTTTGTATGTGTTGGCCCTGTGAAAACTAGTCCGCCGTGCTTTTTGAAAAAATGATATGAATCATTATCTTTAAGAAATCTGGCTATTTCTCCTACCAGTGTATCAGATTCAGCTATTGCCCCAGCCGCATTGGTGTTTCCATCCATTCCATCAGTACCGACTGAAACTATAACATGTTTTGTATTGCGTTTGTTCAAGTTCTTTATCATGTACAAAACTAGCTCTTGATTTCTTCCACCTTTTCCTTTTCCTTTTACCGTCACGGTTGTTTCGCCACCAAAAACGATACAACTATTCTTTCCCTTGGGTATCATTTTTGTTATTTTTTCAGATGCCTTGTCAACACTGCCTGAAACACAGCGCACAACCCGTGTGGAAAACCCAAGTTGCCTGGCATGCTGTGTCATCGCATCAAGGCAGTTTTTGTTACTGCTTATAACGTAATTTCTTACCTTTGCTCTTTTTGGCGTCTCAGAGACTAGTCCTTTAATTCCAAGCTCTATTCTTTTTATCACGTTTTTTGGAGCCATTTTTTCTAGTCTGTAGTGTTTTAGAATTCGTTTTGCGTCTGAAAATGTAGTAGAATCAAAATAAGTCATTCCTGATGCAATCGTAGTCAAGTCATCACCTGTCACATCTGACATAACTAGCGATACTGCGTCGCATCCAAGATGGCCTACTAGCTTACCACCTTTTATTTGGGAGAGGTGTTTTCTTACACAATTAATTTCGTGAATACTTGCTCCACTTTTAAGCAAGACATCAGTCACAAGTTGCTTGTCTCTAAGGGAAATTCCATCGGGCAGTGTTAGAAGTGATGAAGCTCCGCCAGATATTAAGAAAAGAACAAAATCAGAAGGTCTCAAGCCTTTTAGGAATTCAATTGTTTTTTTTGCTGCAAGAACACTTGTTTTATCCGGAAGTGGATGGCATGCTCGTAGTATCTTAATTTTTTTTGGCAGACGCAAGGATGCATATTGAGACGGAATAACTACGATTCCACCATCAAGTAAAGTCAAGGAATTTACTGCCTTTGCCATTGAATCTGCTGCCTTTCCAATCGCAACAACAAAGACTCGGCGATATTTTTTTATGCTAATCTTCTTTTTTCCAATCAAAAGATGATCTTTGTGTATAATTTTTTGAAGCGTCTTTGCAGGCATGGAGGCCTGCAGACCCGCTCCAATTATAGAAAGTGCGTCTTTTTTTTGTCCGTTGGTTGCAAGACTATTAAAATTTTTAATTATCATTTATCATCATTGCACAATAGATAAAAAGTTGCCAAACTTTGAATCTTTTTGTTTTCTTTTAAAGCAAAACATCTCAAGACCAATTTAAGGAATGCTTACCTTTGTTTCACTTTTTTTATATATTGTCTAATCTAACCTATTAATGTGGTATACTCAAATCATCGCCCCAAGCGAAAACTATCAAAGTATTTTGGGCTTTTAGCAGTTCTCACTATTTTGATGATTCCAGCGTACGCAGAGGTTGTAAAACCAACAGACAAAGGAACAATTAATGTTGCCTTTGCAACTGACCCAGCAAACCCAAATCCTGGTGATCAGACATTACTGAAAATACGATTCCTTAACAAACAAAACTCTGTTCAACCACACATAGATTACAATGTTACTGTGACAAAAGGAACTGATAGAGCTTTTTCAACTGGTAACCTACACGTTGGGGAGGGAGGGTCGATTAGCATACCATTCCAATTTCAAGATGCTGGGACATATCAGATAACAGTTGAGGTAGATGGCATACTATTTCAGCCAATTCCACCCGAGACTGCAACATTTACGATAAACGTGGGTAGCGCAAACCAATCTTCATGCGGTCCCATATCTATTCCTCAATGGGTCAAGAAAAATGCCGGATGGTGGTCTCAAAACTCAATTGATGATGCTACCTTTGCCCAAGGAATACAGTACTTGATAAAGCATGGAATCATAAAAATACCTTCAACGCAAAGTGGCCAAGGAACATCTGGCACACAAATACCACAATGGGTCAAGAAAAATGCTGGGTGGTGGTCAGGTGGCCAGATTGATGATTGCACCTTTGTTCATGGAATCCAGTACATGATTCAAAATGGCTTCATCAAAGTGTAAGACCTAAATGGTCTGCAAAATTCCGTAGTCTAACACTTTACCAAAAGCCAAGTTCAATACAGTACCAAGCAATAGTATAATAATAATTGCAAATGTTATTTTGCTATGCACACAGTAAGAATTCCCAAATTAATCAATTTTGGTAAAGATGCCTTGTCTGAAACGCAATATCCAAAAAATGCGCTAGTTGTAACAACTGCGCCACCTGAGGTTTCATCAAAATGGCTAGGCAAGATGAAGATAACAGATTATCTGTTATATGACAAAGTAGAGCCCGAGCCGTCAATTGAAACTGTCAACAAAGTAATGACAGAATACAAGCCGAAGAATCTTTCGGCCATAATCGGTTTGGGCGGTGGGAGCTCTTTAGATGTAGCCAAATACACAGGAGCAGAACTGAAAATTCCAAAGATACTGATTCCCACAACCTTTGGCACTGGTGCAGAAATGACAACATATTGTGTACTAAAATTTGAAGGAAAAAAGAAACTATTGCAAGATGAGAGATTCCTTGCAGACATGGCAATAGTTGATTCGTATTTTATGGAAGGAACCCCTGAAGCCATTGTCAAAAATTCGGTGTGTGATGCATGCGCACAAGCCACCGAAGGATATGATAGCAAAAGAGGAAATGACCTTACAAGAATGATGTGCAAAAATGCTTTTGATGTGCTATACGATGCAATAATGAATAACAAGCCAGAAAATTATCCCTTTGGTTCAATGTTATCTGGAATAGGATTTGGAAATGCCTCAACTACACTTGGGCATGCATTATCATATGTATTCTCAAATGAGGGCGTACCACATGGATATTCACTTTCATCGTGCACCACGATAGCTCACAGGTTTAACAAATCAATTTTCTATGAAAAATTCAAACAAGTAATAGAAAAGCTAAAGTTTGACAGGCTTACCTTGAAAGCGCCAATTGATCAAGCCGCAGATATAGTCATGACTGACCGAGGTCATTTAGACCCAAACCCCATACCTGTGACAAAAGAAGATGTAATGCATCTTTTACAAGACATTGTAGATGGAAGACTCTAAAACCATCGTGCTGGTTTTTCCAAGTGAGCTGCTTTTTTTTCAGCAAATTTAAAATCCGTCTTTTCATGATTTGACAGACTATAGCTGACACCAGGTGTAATGCGGCATAACTTACTAGCACAGATAGCATTCATGATATAATGATTTATTAACCAAATATGCCAGGACAGTTAAAGAAAAGAAAAGCTATAGCTACTGTACTTACCACGATGATTATCTTGATAGCATCAGTTGTACTCGGATCTGGAGTTGTTATGTATGGTACAAGCCTTTTTCAGACAGGCGCACAATCACAATCAATTTCAACCCAAGGTGTCAAGTTGTGGGTAAATGCTACAGACTCTAAGGGAACTTCATGGGGTGCTGCATCAGTTAGAAACACTGGTGACAAGCTTGAAGGAATTGATAAAATCAACGTCAGAAGTCTTGCCGTTCCATATTCTAACTGGTACTATGCTAACACCACAAATTCACTTGCAAATATACAAGACCAATTCATCTACGGGTCAAATGATGGAGCAGGAATTTTAAAAAACTATTCAACAAGTGGCACGTATGATACATGCACTGGCAATACTGCAAGCCCCGCGTTTAGAATTGATGTAGACGGAGCTGGGGTAGGACATCCAACTATGTGTTTTATTTCTGCAAATGGTCCAATATCACTCAAGCCTGGTGAATCTGTAATAATCTATTTTCATCTGCCAACAGGAGTACTTGATACCATAGATTCCGGCCAATCAACTAGTGTAGCTCTTTATGCTGGCAAACTTGGAGCTCCGGTAACAGTAACTATTGCAAATCCATAGGAAAAGATAACAGAATCTTTGTACTAGTCTTTCGCTTGCAAACACACTAAAGGTAGTTATCGTAATTTTTACTAAACTTAAATACTGTTTAATTATCAAACAGGTAATAGGATTTCGAAGGTTATGATAAAGTTTGGAATTCAGCAGGGTCTAAATGTAGCGCGATTGGGTCTGACAGAAGACCAAATTCTTACTGCTTGCGTTTTGGCAGACAAAATGGGTTATGATTCTATTTGGTACATGGACCACAGCAATGTTCCTCAATGGAATAGTGCCATAGTAAATGACCCTTGGGTTATGCTTGCTGCAATAGCTGCAGTTACAAATAGAGTTGAACTTGGAACATGTGTAACTGATGCCGTACGAAGACACCCGTCAAACATTGCACTGGCAACAGTTACTCTTGATAGGGTCTCACATGGAAGAGGTACTCTAGGAATTGGTGCAGGTGAAGCTCAAAATATCAAAGAATTTAAAATTCAATGGGACAAACCTGTTGGCAGATTTGAAGAGCAGCTTCAAGTAATCAAATTACTTTTTGAATCATCGCCTGAACACCGTGTTAATTTCAAAGGGGAATTTTATGAACTTGCAGAAGCATGTCTGCAGGCAAAGAGCATCAGAAAGCCACATCCTCCAATTTACATGGCAGCTGGTGCGCCAAGAACTTTGGCACTTTGTGGAAAATATGGCGATGGCTGGATTCCAATAGGTTACACTCCTGAACTTTATGAAGAACATGTAAAAGCTATCAAGGCGTCAATGAAAGAAAATGGCAGGGAACCATCAAAATTCCAATTTGCAGTAGACATTGATGTCTACTTTTCTGATGATGCTGAGCGGGCATGGGCAAAGATGAAAAATGCAGTCAAGGTAAGCCTATTCAAGCCCGAGGTTCTCAAAGTACATGGAATCGAAGACGTTGCAGGTTTTGATTTTAAAAAATACTTTACAGAATACTCGATGTCAAACCAAGAATGGATTGTAAAGATGAGAGAGGCCGCACAAACAATTCCTGACCATGTAGCACGCTCGTCTATTGGCATGGGCACACCAGATGACATCATTCCAGTCTTTGAGAGATTCATGAAAGCAGGAGTAAACCACTTTATAGTCAGATTTTGGGGTTCCGGATACTTTGGTTCAATAGACAAGTTTGGCTCTACTGTATTGCCTTACTTTAAAGAACAGAACAATCCCAAAAAATAGTTCTACAGATATCTAAATATAGTCAGTTTCTCTGAGTTTGGTAGATCGGACACTAGCGCAAAATTGTAAAGTGGATATGATTTTTTGTATTGATTCATAAAGCTTAGCGCCACATCATATGTCTTAAATTCCGATCGCAATCCGTCTATCTTTGATTCTAGCCCAAAGACATCATAAGCCTTGATAAAGTAACTCGATGGTCTTTTGTTAGGTTTTGCCCGAAGAAGCCATGATACTGCAAAAGCAAATACTGCCAGCATGATAATTGCTGCCCCTATTTCCTTTAGATGTACCCAAAGAAGCGTTGGAATGGTATATCCAAATAGATTATAGACAAAGCCTGAAAATGAAGCTACAGAGGTTCCAATTAAAACAAATGCCTTCAAACTAGCATAGCTTTCTTTTCCTATCATACCAAGTAATAATACCTCCTCCCATATATTATCTATTAAAAACTATACCCAAAAATACTGACGCTGGGAATCAAATTATGTGCAGCTTCTAGGAAGGCTTGAGATCAAATCAAAAGACAAGATAATTGAATTTTTAAACTCGCAAGAAACTGGTAGGATATGTAGTATTGACAAGGAAGGCTATCCACAGATAATTCCTATGAATTTTGTTTATAGGAATGATTCAATTTACATGCATTCTCATATAAAAGGCGAAAAGCTTGAAAACGTTGCAAGAAATTCAAAGGTTGGTTTTGAGGTAGACCAAAGCTTGGAATTTCTTCCATCATATTTTACGCACCCAACCGATGCGTCACAAGCAGACACACTTTACATCAGTGTTGTAATCAAAGGAACTGGCAGCATTGTTACTGACAGAAATGAGAAAACGTTAGCACTTAATGCGTTAATGGAAAAGTATCAGCCAGAAGGTGGTTACGAGCCAATAACATCTCAAATGGAAGTAGTAGACGAGGTTGCAATAATTAAGGTGGTTCCAATTACAATGCGAGGAAAATACAAAGTTGGACAGCACTTGGACAAAAAAACACGCATTGCACTAGCTAAAAAAATTCTTGAGCGAAACTCACCTACTGCACAAAATACAGTTCGCATAATGGGCGTTAGCCAAACAAAAGATGAACTAGGAATTACAGAGGAACCCAACTGGTAGAGGTTCCCAATTTTGGTAACTTGAATGTTAATTTTTTTGTCACTATCTGTCAGTTGATAATGCACGCTTCTACTTATATGGTATACAACGTTGCAAGAATTGATGAGAACCGACCTAACTCAAGTTTTCCTAGGAAATCATATTCTTGCTATCTACCACGATAACGAATCAAAATTTGATGAAGCCTTCAAGTTCCTCAAACAAGGTTTAGACAATGACGAAATCATAATGATAGTAACAGACAGCTTAACAAAAAACGAAATTAGTAAAAGAATGGAAAGAGAATGGAATATCAAAATAGAAAAATTTACGTCAAGAGGCGTAATTAACATGAACACAGTAGACGAATGCCATTATCAAAATGGTTTTCCAGAGTCATTTAGTATCAAAGCATTTTGGGGCGCAATGGCAGAAATTGCACGAACCAGGGGGATGAGGGGTTTTCGTGTGTTTGCAGACACGCATAGTTTTTTTGAAAAAGGGCATGCTGCTGAATTAGTAAATTACGAATCAATTTTGGAGTCTAAATTTAGCATTCCGTTTACAGCAATATGTGCCTATGATTCAAAAGACCTGCAGAGTTTAACACCAGAGCAGCGTAGTGCATTACTTACCCACCACAATCCAGTTTGGAATTAAGATTTAGAATAGACTTTATTTTGGAATTACCATTGCTTTAAATTTCGATCTTTGATAATTTGTAATGTTTGCTAGAAAATCCTAGTTTTGAGCTAGTATCAGAATTTGCCCCTACTGGAGACCAGCCTCAGGCAATTGAGCTTTTGGTAAATGGGGTAAGAAAAAAGAAAATCCAGACCTTACTTGGGGTAACAGGTAGTGGTAAGACATTTGCAATAGCGAACGTCATTCAACGCACAGGAAAAAAAACTCTGGTAATATCACACAATAAAACACTTGCAGCTCAGCTTTATTCTGAATTAAAGCAATTTTTCCCAAAAAATAATGTTGGATATTTTGTAAGCTATTATGATTACTACCAACCTGAAAGCTATATCCCTCAGACTGACACCTACATAGAAAAAGACACTCAGATAAACGAGAAAATAGAAAGAATGCGGCTTGAGGCAACAGCCATGCTTTTGTCAGGTGAGCCGACAGTAATTGTAGCTACGGTATCATGCATTTACTCACTTGGCTCACCCCGCGATTGGGAGAACATGTCAATAGCAGTTGAGAAAGAGTCTGAAATTGGGCGCGGCACACTAATCAAAAAACTTGTCAATGCAAGATATGAGAGAAATGATACGGAACTTGTATCTGGTAGATTCAGAATTAAGGGTGACACGATAGATATCATCCCTGCTTATTCTGATTCTGTTGTTAGAATATCCATGTTTGGCGACAAGGTGGAAAAGATAGCAATTTGTGACCCGGTATCACTCAAAGAAAAAAAACAAGTATCAAAAATTAAGATTTATCCTGCAAAACATTATCTTGTTGCATCAGATGCCAGAAAGACTGCAGTTGAATCAATAAAAAAAGAGCTCAAAGAAAGACTTGGCACTCTTCCAGAACTTGAGAGGCAAAGACTTGAGATGAGAACAAAATATGATTTAGAAATGATCGAAGAGCTTGGATATTGTTCTGGAATTGAAAATTATTCTAGGCATTTTGACGGAAGAAATCCAGGTGAGCCGCCTTTTTGCCTACTTGATTTTTTTGGCGATGACTTTTTGCTTGTAATAGACGAGTCCCATGCAACTTTACCTCAATTACATGGAATGTACAATGGTGACTATACACGAAAAAAATCGCTCATCGACTATGGGTTTAGGCTCCCAAGTGCATTTGATAATAGGCCGTTAAAGTTTGCCGAGTTTGAAAAATACATCAGAAATGCAATATTTGTGTCAGCAACACCCAGTCAATATGAGCGAGCCCGAAGCTTTCAGATAGCAGAGCAGCTTGTGAGGCCTACTGGACTTGTTGACCCCCAAGTAGAGGTACGAAAAACCGATAACCAAATGGATGACCTAGTATCTGAGATAAAAAAGCGCACAGACAGTAACCAACGTGTCCTAGTAACAACGCTTACAAAGCGCATGGCAGAAGACTTGGCAGAATATCTCTCAAAGCGCCAAATTAGGGTGCGATATCTGCACTCTGAGATTGAGAATCTCCAGAGAACTGAACTTATACGACAACTAAGGCTAGGCGAGTTTGATGTCCTAGTTGGAATAAACTTGCTAAGAGAGGGGCTTGACATACCTGAAGTTTCCCTTGTTGCAATCCTAGATGCAGACAAGGAGGGATTTTTAAGAAATATTACAAGTTTAATTCAGACATTTGGCAGAGCGGCAAGAAATGTAGATGGGAGCGTAATAATGTATGCTGATACCATTACACAATCAATGAAGCTTGCCCTATCTGAAACAGAGAGGAGAAGAAAAAAGCAACTTGAACACAATGAAAAGATGGGCATAACACCTACCACCATTGTAAAAGCAATACCACAGCAGACTATACAGCTAGAGGAAATAAAACACATGTCACGCCATGATTTACATACATATGCAATCGAAGTTGAAGCTTCGATGAAACGATGTGCAGAAGAGCTTGACTTTGAGGGAGCAATAGAACATCGTGACAAGCTAACAAAGATACAAAAAGAATTGGGGAAATGAACGACAAGTTAGTTATTCGTGGTGCAAGGGAGCACAATTTAAAAAATATCAATCTGGACATCCCAAAGAATAAACTAGTAGTAATTACAGGTCTTTCTGGCTCTGGCAAATCCACGCTAGCATTTGATACCATATACGCCGAAGGCCAGAGACGATATGTAGAATCGCTTTCTGCATATGCAAGACAATTTTTGGAGATGATGGATAAGCCAGATCTTGATTCTATAGAAGGCCTATCTCCTGCCATATCAATTCAGCAAAAAACTACAAGTAAAAATCCAAGGTCTACTGTTGGCACAATAACTGAGATATACGACTATCTGCGACTTCTTTATGCTCGAATAGGCATCCCACATTGCCCAAGATGCAGCCGCAAGATATCAAACCAATCAGTCGAGTCGATTTGCGAATCTATTCTCAAGGAATCTGAAGACAAGAAAATTCTAATCTTGGCCCCACTTGTCAGAAGGAAAAAAGGCACTTATGAGAAATTATTTGAGCAGATAAAAAAATCTGGGTATTCAAGAATGCGAATTGATGGCGAAGTAATTGAGCTAAATGGCCAAGTGCCAGCACTTGACAAACAAAAATGGCACAATATCGAGATAGTAGTTGATAGGCTAAAGGCCTCTTGGGAAGAAAAAAGTCGCCTCTTTGAATCAATCCAGACTGCACTAAAGGCAGGAAAGGGTACTGTAATGGTACTTGATGGCCAAGAGAGAGTCTTTTCACAAAACAACGCATGCCCATTTTGTGGAATCACGGTAGGTGAGCTTGAACCTAGAACTTTTTCGTTCAACTCGCCTTTTGGGGCATGCAAAACATGCCATGGCCTTGGAGTAAAGATGGAGTTTGACTACGATCTTCTAATTCCTGACAAGACAAAATCTATTCTTGATGGCGCAATAGTTCCATGGTCTGGTAGATTTTCCTCATTTAGACGACAGACATTACGTGATGTTGGAAAAAAGTTTGGCTTTGATTTAATGACACCTATTAACAAAATGTCACCCAAGCAACTTCAGGTAATACTATATGGCACAGACGAGCGAGTCAGGTTTTCATACGAAGCGCAAACAACTGATTCGAGATGGCAGTATACCAATACTTTTAGTGGTGTCATTCCAAACCTTCAGCGCAATTTTACAGAAACTGACTCTGAATCAAAGCGAGAAGAGCTAAGCAGATTCATGCGTGAGACCCCGTGTAATTCATGTAAAGGCAGGAGACTCAAAGACGAA
Source organism: Thaumarchaeota archaeon 13_1_40CM_4_38_7 (assembly GCA_001917995.1). Taxonomy (GTDB): domain Archaea; phylum Thermoproteota; class Nitrososphaeria; order Nitrososphaerales; family Nitrosopumilaceae; genus Nitrosotalea. The sequence continues at coordinate 16,463 of MNFB01000052.1, forward strand.
GCGCTCGCTGTTTTGATTGATTCAATGTCCATTATGGATGTCTGTGACTTGTCAATAGATTCCTGCTACGAATCCTTCCGAAACTTGAAGCTTTCAGAGACTGAAAAATATATTGCAAAATCAGTACTAAAAGAAGTCCTCTCAAGACTAGAGTTTCTCAAAAATGTTGGCCTCAATTATCTTACGCTCAACAGAGTAAGCGCTACTTTGTCTGGAGGCGAGGCACAAAGAATAAGACTTGCCACACAAATTGGCTCAAATTTGACTGGTGTGCTATATGTTTTAGATGAACCCACCATAGGATTGCACCAGCGCGACAATGCAAAACTAATCAAGACTTTGACCAAGCTTCGAGACCTTGGAAATACCATACTAGTTGTAGAGCACGACGAAGAAGTAATGCGAAATTCTGACTGGATTGTTGATTTGGGGCCAGGAGCTGGAGTTCATGGTGGAAACGTAGTCTTTGAAGGAACTATAAATGATATAATCAAAAATGGAAAATCAATTACAGGGCAATACCTGCAAAATCACAACATAATTAAACTTGCAAAGAAGACTCGCACAAAGAAAGGAAAACTAACTGTCAGAGGTGCAGCAGAAAATAATCTCAAAAATATTGATGTAGAGTTTCCGCTTGGCATGATGATAGCAGTCACCGGCGTATCAGGTTCTGGGAAATCTACTTTGGTAAATGATATCTTGTACAAGGCACTTGCTTCCCACTTTTATGGCTCAGTGGGAAGAGCTGGAAGGCACAAAGGCATCCTAGGTTTAGAAAACATAGACAAGGCAATTGGAATAGACCAATCTCCAATAGGCAGGACTCCTCGCTCAAATCCTGCAACCTACATCGGTGCGTTTACTCCCATTCGAGAACTGTACGCAAATACGGAACTTGCAAAAGAGCACGGTTACACGCCAGGCCAGTTCTCGTTTAATGTAGCTGACGGCAGATGTTTTGCATGCGAAGGAGATGGTGTAAAAAAAATTGAGATGCAGTTTTTATCTGATGTGTATGTAGTGTGCGACGAATGCAAAGGCAAGCGTTACAATTCTGAAACACTATCGGTACTATACAAAGCCAAAAACATTGCAGATATTCTCTCAATGACTGTAGATGAGGCACTAGAGTTTTTTGCAAACATTCCTTCCATTCAAAGAAAACTGCAAACCATAGCAGATGTTGGACTAGGCTACATAAAATTAGGCCAATCAGCTACTACACTATCAGGGGGGTAAAACTAGCCTCTGAGCTTTCAAAGCGTGACACTGGTAAAACCACATACATGCTAGACGAGCCCACAACTGGACTGCACTTTGCAGACGTGCAAAAACTACTTGATGTACTAAACAGACTTGTAAACCTGGGCAATACTGTAATTATCATAGAACATAACATGGATGTGATTAAAAATTGCGACTGGATAGTTGACCTGGGCCCCGAAGGCGGCGACGGAGGAGGAACTGTGGTTGCAACTGGAACTCCAGAACAAGTAGCACAAGATCAGAGAAGCTACACAGGACAGTATTTGAAGCGCATTTTAAGAAATGGCTCTTGACATATCTAGTCTTACTATACCAGCGCACTCTGGAATCTACATAATGAAAGATTCCCAGGACAAGATACTCTATATTGGAAAAGCAAAGAACCTCAAAAACAGAGTCAAGTCATATTTTATCAAAAACCAAAACTACAAGACTCAAAAACTTGTTGAAAAAATAGATGATATTGAATTTGTTGTAACCGATAACGAAGAAGAAGCGTTCTTGCTTGAATCAAATATGATAAAGCGCTACAGGCCGCCTTATAATATTGAACTCAAAGACCAACAACGCTACACATATCTTAGAATGACTGATGAAAAGTTCCCACGCCTTTTAGTTGCAAGACGAACCAGAACCGGAGAATTTCTTGGAGCAGGCAAAGTGTATGGCCCTTTTACCCATGGCAGCTCGAAAATGCTCTCAATTGGTCTTTTGCGCAAGACGTTTAAGATTAGAATCTGCAAAAGACTTCCAAAAGAGGCTTGCCTTGAATACCATTTGGGCAATTGTGAAGCGCCATGTCAGTTCAAAAAAGCCCAAAATCGATATGGCAAAAATGTTGAGCGCCTAGAATCCATTTTGAAAGGAAAGCAAAAGCTGGTAGACTTTGTAAAGACACTAGAAAAGGAGATGAAAGATGCTTCTGCAAATCTTCAATACGAGCGAGCGCGTGAGATTCGAGAAACGTTGCAAAGACTCCAGAATCTCCAAGTACGGCAAAAGATGGAAACGACGCGAAACTCTGACGAGGAATATTTTGGAATCAAGGTAGATGAGCAGACAGCTCATGTGATGAGCTTTAGGCAAACAAATGGTGTCATAAAAGATAGAAACAAGTTTTCGTTTGATCTAGTTGCAGACAATTCGTTTTCAAGTTTTTTGTCCCAGTATTATTCCACAAACCCAATTCCAAAGTTTGTTGTAGTAAGTGAAATGCCTGAGAAGAGGGATATTTTAGAAGAAATATTTTCGCGTACTGCGGGCTTTAAAGTCAATATCATTGTTCCATCAGGTGGCAACCGAAAGGAGATGATAGAATTAATCATGAAAAATATTGCACTTGGCATATCAAAAGGTGCAGAACCCGCACTTTATGAGCTGCAAAATAAGCTTGGCCTCGATAAAATCCCAAGTGTCATTGAGTGCTTTGACATATCAAACCATGGTGCAGACTATGCGGTAGGGTCCATGTCGTGCTTTGTTGATGGCAAGCCATTCAAGTCAGGATATAGAAAGTTCAGAATAAAAACAGTTGAAGGTCGTAACGACTTTGCAATGATAAATGAAATCATAAAAAGGCGATATCTCAGAGTACAAGAGGAAAAATCAAGATTTCCTGATTTGATATTAATCGATGGTGGCAGGGGTCAGCTAAATGCGGCTTTGGAGGCACTAAGATCACTTGGTCATTCAATACCATGTGCATCTATTGCAAAAGAAAATGAGGAAGTATATCTTCCAAAGATGAAAGACCCAATAGTCATACCAAAAAGTAATCCTAGTCTGAAGATACTACAGCATGCGCGAGACGAGGCGCACAGGTTTGGTGTATCGTACAACAGATTACTACGCAAAATTCAGAGATAATCATCAAGTGAGCTTTCTTGCAATGGTTGTGCGTCATAGCCCATTTTGGATAGGTCTGCTGCAAATTCCTCTACAAACCCATGTACTGTATAGATCTTCTCAGGGCTGCATTGCTTGACTAGTTCTACTAGTTCGTCATAATCGCAGTGGTCACTTAGTGCAATTGAATAATCATGACCACGAGCAAACGCAAATCTTGATGATTGGGCCCATCCGCTAAAGCCTATTGTTATGGCATCATATTTTGATTTCATGTGTTGAACAAAATTATTTTTCCCACTAAGATTTGGTGCAATCATAACCCACGGCTTTTTGTCAAGCAAGCCTGCCTTTTCTGCTTCGGTGTGACCCATTGAATTTTTGATTTCTACTCCAAAGCTTCTGTAAACATCGTTTATTCTTTTTACTGAATCATGATAATATGGCTGCCAGTGCGAAAAAAGATAGGAAAGAATCTGTGCCTTGCCAAGCTCATAACCTAAAAGAATAACTGGTTTTCCTTTAGCATACATTTCAGAAATTATCGCATTTACTTTTTCCACGGTTTCATCTATTCTAGGAAAGACATATTCTGGCATGCCAAAGGTGCATTCTGTAATTAACGTCTTGCATCTTGGCACTCTGGCGCCTTTCATAAAGGCCCGTCCACGGATACAGATATCACCAGTGTAAAATACATCATCACCAAACAAAAGCCCCTTTGCGCCCAAGATGTGCCCTGAATCTATCATGGAATAATTCTCGTATTCTTCAAGGTAACTTTGGATTTGATATCCTCGAATCTTTGCAATCTCACTTGTTTGTCTTGATGTTAAAAGTAGCCCGCCATTTTGATTATGGAGATGGTCTACATGAGCATGCGAGACAAACGTGATTCCATTATCTATTGCCCTTTTAGGGTCAAGATGGACGCGCGTTTCGCCTTGTATTGCAACTATACCATTTGATGTCATCTTGATAGTTGATGCCAAATTGAGATGAGGACAAGTCAATGAGATATAAGCTGCAAGATTAGTTCGGCGCAACATTTGGTGTAAGGTTATGCACTATTATTTCGGCGCGTCTGTAAACTGGCAAATTAGTAAAGTGTTTATTTAAAGGAAAAAGTAGCTTTGACATGCTAAATCTTGCTATTTTGATTTCAGGCGGAGGAAGCAACATGGAGGCTATCTTAAAGGCCGTAAAAAAACACAAAATTCCTGTAAATCCTTCAGTAGTGATTTCAAACAAGCAAGATGCTCTAGGCCTTGGAATAGCTCAAAAACTTGGAACTAGAACAGAAATCGTAGACAGCCACGGTTACAAGGGTGCAAGTTGGGAGTATGACAAAAAACTTGTATCAGTTTTGGAAAAATATAATGTTCATCCAAAAAATGGCCTCATCTGCCTTGCTGGGTTTATGAGAATAATGAGCCCAGAGTTTATCAAGCACTACAAAGGCAGGGTGCTCAACATTCATCCAGCTATTCTTCCTTCATTTCCTGGACTACATTCGCAAAGGCAGGCAGTAGAATACGGTGTAAAATATTCTGGCTGTACAGTTCATTTTGCCGATGAGGGTGTAGATACTGGACCGATCATTATACAAGGTATAGTCAAGGTACATGACAACGATACTGAAGAAACTCTTTCAAAGAGAATCTTAAGAAAAGAACATCACGTCTATCCAAAGGCCATAAGACTTTTCTGTGAAGGTAAGATCAAGGTAAAAGGTAGAAAAACCGTTCTTGTTTAAGTTTCAATAAATGTAGTCGAACCGCTGCCCGAGAGGTATCCAGATTTATTTGCAGTAGCACTTGCGGTGTATGTACCAGGCTTAGTCAGGTGATATGAGAAAGTTACTTGTCCGTTAATAGTTGTGCCGGTGCTTTGTGAGGTATTTCCATTTGGAGCCTTTACTGTCAGTGTAACTGATGCGCCACTAATTGGAGCCGAGGTAGAATTAGTAACTGTGACAGTAATAGATGCCGATCCTTTGGAGTATACTGGTTTATCTGTGGTCACAGAAACTGACAATGCAGGCAATTGTGGAGTGGCAGACGCTTCGTTTGATGATGAGGATTCGCCAACAGAATTGATTGCAGTTACCTTGTAATAGTATGTTTGTCCGTTTGTTAGTCCAGAATCAGTATAACTTGTTCCAGTGATAGTAGCAATTGGTGTTGTGCCTTCACCGCCCGGTAATGTACCACGGTACACACCATATCCTGTAATTGCAGAGCCCCCATTAGATGACGGTGCACTCCATGTTAGTCCCACTTTAGCATTTCCAGGGAATGCAACGAGGTTTTGAGGTGCTGAGGGGATAGCAGCAGGTGTAGCACTTGCTTCATTTGATTGAGATGACTCACCAACCGAGTTTACAGCTGTTACTTTGTAGAAATATGTTTGGCCGTTAGTTACTGCAGTATCAGTATAAGAAAGAACATTCCCTATTGTTGCAAGTAATGTCTCAGTACCTGAACTAGTAGACCTGTATATGTTGTAACTGGTAATTGCAGAACCACCGTTATTTGATGGAGCAGACCATGACAGAGAGACTTGGGCATTGCCTGAAGTTGTTTGTAAATTCTGTGGTGTAGATGGAACTGTAAGCACTGTAACGGTTACATCTGCAGAGTGAGTCAATGTTCCACTTGTACCTGTCACTGTGTATGTTCCAGAACTTGCTGGATTCGTTATTGTTAATGTTGCTGTGGCTGTTCCACCAGAGCTAACTGTAAGTGAAGAGACATCAAGACTAGAGCCGGTAGATGAAGACAGGGAGACGGTACCACTAAATCCATTAATTGATGTTACCGTTATAGTAGAAGAACCAGAACTTCCAGAGTTTATTGTCAAAGAGGATGGGTTTGCAGTGATTGTAAAGTCAGGTGGTTGTAGATATGGTATGAGGTTGTTTGTTAATGGGCTCCCAAGGCCTGTCACAAAGTCATAATTTGGACCCGCGTTACAAATGGTTCCACAGTTACCGTTGCTACCAGATGTAATGTCCCTATAATTTGCAGAATATGCAGGACCTGTTGCTGCGTTGTAAAATGCAGTATTTGTCCCAAATGAAGCAGATGAGAGTTGGCCCCCGCCACTATTAACTATGGCAGTAATTGCTGCCCATTGTGGAGCGCCAACGCTAGTTCCTCCCACTTGATTCCATCCCTCGGTAGACCCAAAACTATCATAGATTGAAACTCCGGTGTTTGGATCTCCGTCATATGAAACATCGGGCACCCCCCTCCCAGAATTTGAATTAAAACCAGTCTGATAGCTTTGTGCTGACTCTTGTGAGCTGACTCCTCCACCGCTGCCACTCCATGCAGTCTCACTTTGTACATTTCCAGAACCATCAACATTTAGTGTAGTTCCCCCAACGCTAACTACATACGGAGATGCGGCAGGATACGCAACACCTGTTCCACTGTCTCCAGATGATGCGATAAAGCTTACACCTGCAACATTAAAGTGATAATCAGAAAAAGACTCCCCAGGAAACTCGTTTGCTACCCAACTCATTGATACCTGGTTAACATTTGGTTGCGATGCGGCATAATCAACTGCGCTCAATAAACTGCCAAGAAGAGAATCCTGTGCTTCAACTAAAATTATCTTTGCACCAGGTGCCATTGCATGAGCCCATTCAACATCAAGTGATTCTTCCAATGCCCAGACCGTATCAGAATTTGGCAAACCTTGCGGAGTAGCCTTTGTAAAGCAACCGTTAGCAGTAGTACAAGGAGGAAGACCGTATTGAGCACTAAATGTTGCCAAATCACTTTCAATATTTGGATCATCGTAAGGGTCAACTATGGCAATTGTTTGTCCACTACCACACGAGCTTGTACCATAACACGAGAGTAGATCAAAACCATATGCATGGCCTATTTGTAACGGGGAAAGCCCTACAGGAGATGGCGAACCAGACTTCTTGATGTGTATTGGCGGATGTGTACCTATTGCACGTGGATCCTTACTTGCAAATGCCTCGTTGACCGCAAGAGTTGAGCCTAGTAACAACAAAGCTATAATCGAAATTGCACCGACACCCCTCATTTCCATTATTGGAAATAACTCTTCATTGGAGTTAAAAGGATTACCTTGTGTCACGTCTCATGATCGAAAATTTTGACCATTATCTCACTGTTTTATGGGGTTAAGAATCAGGGCCGCCAAAGAAATACAAAACTACAAGTTCCTTTGTGTTTCCATGAAATCTGTGTTGCATGTTTTTTGCAACATAGTATGACATTCCATCTGATATTGAATAATCCTTGTTATCAATATTTAGAAAACCGTTTCCACGTACGATATAGTATATTTCATCACTGTCATGCGGTTCCTGAGTATCTTCTTTCCCTGGCATTAGTCTAAGAATTCCTGCGGCAAGATTGTCTTTGTTGATAAATGTATGAAAGTATGATTTGCTCTTTGAGATCTCTTTTAGGTATTCTGTAGTATCAAACTGGATTTTCAATGTATCTAGTTTTGGCAAATTAGGTTAATCAATGTAATTGCGCATGATAATTAATAGTTAATAAAAAGGAGGCACTGGTAAAAAGACAGTAAGAATATGATGACCGATCCAGAAAAGTCGTCACAAGAAGAAGAACTGTTTGAATGGGTATACGAGAATGGACAGTGGCTTAAAATTACTGCAAAGAACTCTAACGGAAGAAAATGTGGAAAATGCGGATGTAATTGCCCGTGCAGATGCGATGACTGTAAAATGGGCTGTTGTTCAAATCATGTACTGTCTTAGCTTTTGATTCATGTCTCAAATATCTCAAGTGATCCCAAGTGCCATCTCTGCGTGTACCCATGCTTCCTTGTAGTACAACATGTCCATAAAGCACAAGCAATATTTTTTGTCAATACAACATCTTTTTATTTTAGGAGACAGCGGTCAGGTTTAAATTAAGAACGAGCGCCATATACCATATCATTATGCACCGTGATATTTCGCTTACTATTCGAATGGTAATTAGTTTTCTAGTACTGACCCTCATCTATCTTGTATTTTTGAGCTTTATTTCTGCATACTTTGGTTTAGGCATACTTCCTATTGCCATTATTGCAGGATTGATGATAGGTGTACAATGGTACTTTTCAGATAGAATAGTTCTATGGAGTACGGGAACAAAGCTAGTTTCAAAAGAAGAATACCCAGTATTACATGAAATAATTGAGAGATTAGCACAAAAGGCAAATGTACCAAAGCCAAGAGTTGGCGTGATGACAAGTGAGACTCCAAATTCATTTGCGACAGGCAAAAGCCCCAAGAGCTCAGTTGTTGTAGTATCTTCTAGTATAATGAAAATTCTAAACAGAGATGAGCTAGAAGGCGTTTTAGCTCATGAAATCACTCATGTAAGAAACCGAGATGTTACAATAATTACCCTAGCTAGTCTGTTTTCTACAATAGCATGGTATCTGATGCAGTCTTCGATGTTTAGGACAATGTGGGGAGGCTATGGATATGGAAGACAGCAGCAAGGCGGAGGTGTCTTTTTGGTACTAATCGTGGCAGGCCTTGTATGGTTACTAAGTTTTCTAATAATTAGAGCCATATCACGATACAGAGAGTTTGCAGCAGATAGAGGAGGAGCTTATCTTACGGGTCAACCGCTGAATTTGTCCCGCGCCTTGATGAAAATTTCTGGCCATGTAAAGGTTGCACCAAGAGAAGAGCTCAGAAAACTCGAAGGAATGAATGCGTTTTTTATCATTCCTGCAATTTCAGGTGGGACCATGGCTCGATTTTTTGCAACACACCCACCTATAGAAGAGCGAGTAAAACGATTAATGCAAATCGAAGCCGAACTTAGAAGATCTGACAGTGTCGGAGTGTAGAATCTGGCAAATGGTCGCAAAACCAAGTCCCTAGTTCTTATTTTAGAGACTTTATTACAAGTTTAAACTCATAACGAAAGTTATCTTTAGTTTTTAGTTAAGATAATATCTCATAAAACCGATATTGAATTGGAAAGACAAACATCGTCACTATTAACATAATGACAAATCTCAGTTTCGTGCTAATGCCCCGACAATTTCTTTGTTGTCCCTCTTGAATTGAAACGAATACAGTGCAAGGTCCAAGTTAGTCATGGATTCGGAGTCAGACTGCCAGACAATGCCGCTTCCATCCATCTTGGCCAATGCCTCTCTGCGAGTCCAGAGTCTATGGAATGTAATTGCGGCTTTGTTTGAAGACATTGATCGGAGTAATTCAAGATTTTCCATGGTAAAATGTGCCATGGCAATATCAAAAAATTCAAGATCAGTCCTGACCGCTTCGATATCAATTCCTACTGTACCATCAAATACTACCGCAAGGGCCAAGATGTTTTCTGTATGCGAGATGCTAAAGTCTAGTTTTCTTGGTTTTTCCTTGTTTGCGTTCGCTGGATATGCTAGTTGCGGCTTGCCACGATAACTTTGGCAAAACTCTAACACTGCAGGATCAATGTCAACAATATTGCCAAGAACATTACGTACAAAAGTAAATCGACTCACAAGTCGCCTACGATTATCCAAACTCTTTAGTCTTTTTACCCGTTCAAGTTCGCTTGCAGAGAGTGCAGAGTAAGTTATTTTGGAGATCCCATATCTATCTAGGTCGCAAAACCAAATGTGCACCGCTTTAGAATCCATGGTTGGTTCGTCTGGCAACTCATGCACTACCATCCGCGTTTTCATAAACTCGCTTGTTTCAATCATAGGCTTCGCTTTGCAGGAAGACCAGCCCATTTTGTGCCCTCAGGGAGTCGCTCACCTTTCATTAAAA
>MNFB01000043.1:0-4712 GCA_001917995.1 Thaumarchaeota archaeon 13_1_40CM_4_38_7
TGATGGAATCCGGCAATTCAAATAGAATAAGGGAGCTGAAGCTGACGGCAAAATGGTCAGCTGACAACAATGAAAAGAAAAAAGCCGTTTTGCAGTTGATACGGTACGGGAATGAAGCGCGGCTCGCGATTGAAGAGGTACTTGGCATTACAGTTTATGATGATGTGAAGCAAGCTTGTCTCAACGCCATCAAATCATTAGGTAGGGAGCAAAAAGACAGGGCAGTCCACAATGAAAAGATTGCAAAGACGAAAAGATTTGCCAAAGTAAAGAAACAAAATAAGAAAAAGAAACGAGCAAAGTAGCCCTATAATTCTATTCTAACCACAGGTATTACAGCTGCAGCAATAACATTGCCGATTTATGGGCCTGCGAAAAGTTCATTTGAAGGGGAGGCAATGGTAGAGCTATGTATCTAACCCTGACTCAGAAGGGGATTATCGCCATCGTTTTCGCACTAATTGCAATTTTCTTAGTGATTATGGGCATACCTGGTGGGTAGTTGATGCCAGGCTTTATGAAAATATTCTGAGTGTAAGAGCCACGCACTAATTTTTAACGAGAGAAGCCGCCGATGAATTGGTAAACAATTGCATCGACATCGGCAAGCTGATTGACTAGCTCTTGGCTTGGATTACCACAGACTTCGAAGCGCGTTATCTTGGCAATTTTCAGGATTTCAGGAAATACCCTCTTAATGGCTTCTCCGTTTACATGAGATATTCCTGTGATTGAGCTATCATAAGATTCAATTACAACACACCTGTTTTCCTTCTTGTTAAGAAACCATTCATACTTTCGAGCTCCGGGTTCAGAACGCCTCACGATATCGCTGATCTCTTTTGCAAGTCTTTCAAATTCCGCCTGCTTTCCTCTCTTGATGCTAAACTCGACAATCCACTGCAGCTGATCTGGGTTCATGATAGAGTTTTCATCAAGTAATGAATTATGGGGCTTATTATTTTGTATCATGACTCGACAAGGCTAGATTGATTCCTGTTATGCCGCATAAACTAACAAGAGGGCCGAGTTATTAGGTGTTAGAGATTTGTTCGGCAAGATGCCTATCCTCTTTTTTGACTTGTAGCTTTAGAGTTTCCTTTGATAACTGTTAAAAGTGATTACTATTTGTGTTTTGAACGTCAATAAAGGGGCTAGGCTGGGCTGGGTGACGCAGGTGGCGTGGAGGGAAGGCTCCCCTAGCCCTTTTTCTTAAGAACAAGAATCAGACAACGAAAAACCATGGTTATACCAGCTAATGGTATAACTGGTTCCTTCGATTTGCAATCATAGCTCATTTCGGCATAAAGGACGCGGCTAACAAGGCTTTTTCTATTTAAGGAACGTATGATTTGAAAGCTCAAAGTCAATCGAACTTAAGAGATGTTTCCTTGGGAGCTGCCTTTTTAACTATAGAAGAAAACATTACAGAGTATCTCTGGGGTCTTTAATAGAGAACTTGATACACAAATCCGGCTTTAATTCATTCCTACTGGCAAGATGCCAACGAAAACATTGTTGAGTGAGCGTTGCAAAAATAAAAAAAAGGAAGATAGGCATCTCGGCTGTTTCCATTAAAACACTTCGCCCATCATCTCGACGCATACGGCAGTCAACAAGATGAAGAATGTTTTCTTTCCACTGAAGACTTTCTTATTTAGGACGTAATGAAGAAAGGTCTGCAATGCAGGATAGCCAGATGGACCTAATGAATTCACTATAGGCGTGGCCATTGTTGAAAAAGACTGCATTTGCCATCATCTTCAGAATAATAACGGCTGAACGGTAATATAACATCATCTGCGGAAATGAACGTGCGCTATTGATATTTATCAAAAAATTCAGGGGGGTAGATCGGCTAGCCTAGTACTAGGACCATATTCGATGGCAGTATCCTGCTCCGGTTGATTTCTGGTTGGATTCTTTTCTTTTATTGCCTTTATGGCTTCCATGCAGGCCGCCTTGATTTCATCGTAAGTAGTGACGTTCATGACTTCATCCAAATATGGAATTGCTAATTCTCCATGGAATGACATTTCCTTGATTGCGATCTTCTTTTCTCGTAGGCTGTGTGACCACTTCGCCGTTTGCTCCAGCTCCCATATCTCTTTTTTTTCAGACAAGGCGATCGACCTACTTAATATGACACTAGGTCATATTTATGGAAGCCGCTTTTAGATCGATTAGATCTATCTAAGAGTATGCCTGGTTTCTTCGGGATCCGTCGGCGCAGGCCCTTTCATCGTGATGTCTGCAACCAAAAATTTGAGGACTTGCAATCCATGGAAGAGCACAGGTGCCAAGTTCACAAAGATGCTGTTCCGAATGCAAAAAACGGAAAGTAATTGTTACATTACCGGCTAAGCATAGACTGCAGGCTGCAGCTCTGTCATGAATCTTCGCTTCTTTCTTAGCAGCGCCTCCTTTACATATTCTACAAATTCTCTAAATTCCTCATCGCCCATGGCTCCGCAGATGGTGTCACAATCCTGCCCTGGAGCAAGGCCAAGCTGGTTCTGAACTTCCCTTTTGAATTCTTCCTTTTCTATCGATGACAGCTGGCCTATTAGACCAAGCAGTACTGCACGTTCATAGGAATAGTCAGACATCTTTCGCTCAATTGATAGAATGTCCTTCGGCTCCGGTGAATAAAAAGTCTCTGGCTCAGGTCTTGAAATCCAAAATATCATTGTAGTTCGTAGTGGGCTTTCTGACCAGCCTTTTACACTTCGCTCATCTTGTTCAAGACTCCTGAATTATCCATAATTGGACAGAATCCGATAAGTAGTCGCTGCGATATATAATGGCTACTTCTACAGGTCCCTAATCTTCCAGTTGAATTTCGTTCCAGCCACCTTCATGCAATCATTGTAGGCTGCCTTTGTTTTCAGAAAAGAATACTTGCTTTCATCGATGCATCGTTGATATTTTCTATCATCGAATGTATCTCTCAGAATTAATCTCAGCTTAATGGAAGCTATACTCTTCAGAAGGTAGTTAAAATTGGCTTCGGTAACGAGGGAAGTGCCGTATGTCTGGACATGATCGGTCAACCCTTCATCGTTTAATAATCCCTGGATCGCCAAGCACCACAAGAGATTTCTTATCTTTCCGACATAACTGTACTTTTCGTGTTGTAGGTATTGGATCTCTTTCACAATTGCAGGTATTCGATAATGTACCTTATAGAGCAGCACGAGTTTTCGGAGATCGGCAGTGAGATATTTTTCTCTGAATGTATCATTGTACCATCTCTGACTCTCAAATACCTCTTTCATTTTTGATATTCTGTCCACTTCGCCATGAAGAGCTAGGAGCGTCTGCGCCAATTTGCAAATTTGGATTGACTTTTTTGTGCCTATGTTCATATCTTCAAGTTCTTCGTCGCTGAGATTTCGTAAGGAATTTTCCCTTCTTTCATAGAATATGTGCAGCTCATCCCTGAGGCGCTCTTCAAGATGTAATTGAATCAAATCATTTGCTCTTAGGTTCCAAGGCATGATAGGATTCTGTCTATTGTTATTAATTGTGACTCTCTTGAGGAATTCCTCGTCTCTTGAGCGAACAATGCGGGCCATCACGTTAACGTTCCGAAGGAATTTGCGAAGCTTTATTCCGCGCTTCTTGTTCCTGTCGACGAACTCCTTTATGGTCTTGACAGTCTGGACGCCATTTAGCAGTCTTGGTTCTGTCATTCTTACTGACTGGCTGTCGAATTCCAGTTCCTGCGCAGTCAGTGTGACTCCGTTATGGTAGAAGGTGAAATGTTCTGTCGGTTCCTCTCCTGCCAGAATTCTATTGAGAGACATCTTAATCTCGTGGCTGGTCATTCTGCCATCGTTTAGTCCACACCGAATATTCTTTTCAAAGAACTTCTCTCCTAGCTCACTATACATTTTGTACAAATCCTCAAGGGAAACAAAAGTCACGATAAGCTCGTTGTTCCTGCTCGCTACTTTCAGCGAGCGGTCGAATGCAACTGGATAAACCGCGCTCTGCTTTTTTAGAAACGGATGTCCCAGAGTTTTCTTGTTAGATACGACTTGAAAAATCATGTCGACTTGGCGCCCAAAATATCCATCTATTATGTACTTTTTGGATTCGAGACTCTCTCGAAGCAGATCGAGCACCTTGCTTTGCTCTGCCTTGATGGGATCTCCGTTGTACACGAAATGAATCAGGATCCTGTCGATTACACTTTTATTTTCCGAAATGCAGCTTATCAACTTAATCAAGAGTTGGTTTTGAGTTTCCCGCCACATAGAATGGCCAAAGATCCTCTCTATTCCGATCAGAACCAGCTTCTCAAACGAATCCTTGAAAAGGAGGTGATTCTCGGACCATTTGAACTGGAATAAATATAGGTTTCTCGTCCCCTTGTCGTGGTAGAATGCATCAATGGCACACTCATTCCCTCCGAAACATACCTGCGATGCCGCCTCTTCTAATGTGAGATTAAATTTTTTCATCAGATATAGAAGTGCAAAATAGTCCTCTTTTCGTCCGCTGTACTTGCTAGAGAATCCACTGCACGCATTGTTGATCTCTTGGTTTCTGATGAGAACCGTAGTGGACATTCTCGACATCTGTCTAAAGGATATTTCTATACTTAAGAGCCTAATCTAGAAATCATTCATACTTGTGTCAGTTATTGTTGCACAATTCCTCTCTTCCATTTATTTTTATGTGTAGTTTATTATTGCGAAATGCCC
>MNFB01000043.1:4832-7758 GCA_001917995.1 Thaumarchaeota archaeon 13_1_40CM_4_38_7
CCCCATAGACGGCGGCATTCGTCAATTAGGTTATCAGGGTAGGATTTACGCTTGGTCGTATTGGTAAACGAACCGGGCTACTTGTTGACGAATGCTTCATGTCTGCGTAGCCTAATCCAAATGCATCCAATGGCCAATTTTGCCATCCCTCAAGTTTTTGATCCAGTAATTCTTGTAGTGACAATTTCTATTGGATAAACAATCTTTGCACCGGTACTCGTTCTACTCTCAACAAACACAGGGAATACTTCGCTTTTGTTCTGTCTAAATCTTTAGTTCCTTCCTTTCGACGAATGAAGCCATTATCAGGCTGCCAAAACGGCAAAAATTCCATACTAGTCAGCTGCTCCACCGCATGCACAAAAGCCAAATTCGTCAATTCTGGTATTGCACATGTCGCAATAGCCATACAGATTATAATCAACTTCCCAAGGTTCTTTTCCAAACATCCGTAGACGGTCATCGATCTCCCTTGGAATTGCAGTCACACCTTGAGAAGTAGCCATGAGCACTAAATTGTGGGATATCATAAAAAACTTGCTGCGAGTAGCTAATTCTTCATTTTTGAAGTTACTGTAGAAAAAACCATGGGCCCACAGGGGTCCGAGAAGAAAACCTTCCAATTACGGACTCGAAAATGTATCGGTTCCATAGATTTCTAATAGATTGGAGAAATGATGAATAGGGATGATGGCAAAGCCGCAGTTCTAAGCAGAAAAGTTGCAAGCTACAAGATATAGTTGGTTCCGACACTGTTTTGGATAAAAGCGTCAGGCATCTTTCTCGCTATTTCGCTCATGGCTTTCAAGCCGGAACAGTGACAAGGAACAACGAACTTGGGCTTCAATCTCTCCAGTTCATTCACCGTTCTGGGGATTATTGGCTCAAAGAGTCCACCTGTTAGGTGCATCCCTCCGACCACGGCGTAGATTCTATCCTCTCCGGTTAATTCTTTTGCATGATTTAGAGTGTTTATTATCCCAGCATGTCCACAGCCTGTGATAATCACAAGTCCCTTGTCTTTGACATTCACAATAACAGCCTGATCATCTTTGATTAATGGATCATTTTCCATCTGTCCTTCTTCCACCTCCGAATAGTGATTAGGAAAGCCTTTTTCAAAATTATTGGTTCTAGCTATTTCTCCCGTGACAAGGATGCCATCGTCGATCCAAAGGCTTTGAGAGTGTTTTTCTATGATCTCGTATCCTGCTTTGGTCAAGAATGATTTACTCGGCGCGGGCAAACTAATCGTTCTTCCGTCTTGAAACTTTACCATCCTGTTTCTAAAAGCGTCTTCGTGAAGAACAAGAGGAATTCTTTGCCTTGTATTCATTTTCTTCCTAATATTCAGCAAGCCTCCTGCATGGTCGATATGTCCGTGACTCGAAATAACCAGCTCGCAGTTGGATAGATCAAAGTCAAGGACATCTGCGTTGTGTGGTGCGGCCAATGGATCTAGACCAGAGTCAAGCAATACTCTGTGCTTTCTTCCACCCAATTCCACTGTTATAGCTGCAGAAAAACCATGTTCCGCTATTAGTGGGCGTTCATACCAATTTTTGGCCAGAAATGGCCGGTGTGCTACTTCGGTATTTGGCAAAAGTACATCAACGTTGTTGTCAACTAAACAAGTAACTTCTACCTTGTCAACTTCTCTTAAAGGCATACGTATTCTTGTGAAGTGCTCGATAAAATGTTTGGTGCTGTATCATACTCGGCAGACTTTGCGGGGTGTAACAATTTGGCTCATGATGCTCACTTGATTGGTGCACCTTGTGTCAGTTGGCTCCCATTTGGCGTTGTTGGTGGCTCCTTTCGTCCACTCATCTGGACAACAACTAATGCGCCAAAAAACGTTAGTGAACCACCCATTACTATCTTGTATGGGATAAATGCATCAAATTCAGGCTCATATATGCAGTTTGCCGCAGGCAAGTCTCTTTCAAAACGCTGACAAATAATGTAGTCCACTGTATTCTCTTTCGCATCTTCAAATCGTTCATATTCTCTTGTATATTCTACAAGTGATGCAAAACCAAATACTAACACTGGAAGGCCAATCCCTACCAATATGAATCCTACAATACTTCGATTCGTGATTGAAGATAATATAATGGGCTATTAAGATATTAGTTTCTAAAGTTTTCTTGATTTCCAAGTTTTGATGCATTTTGGATTACAGTAACCGATTTGTTTTTTCCTTCAATCTTGATATTCGCAGCTTCTGCTGGTGTCTTTCCATCAAGTGCATCATGATCTTTGAAATAGTTATGATAGAGCTGATAACCCTTGAATATTGGTGAATCCATCTTCTTGGAACCGAAGATGACTTTTTCGCGGTCGCGTACCTCTCCGTTCAGTCTTTCCATTTTGTTATTATTGTGATCTCCTTGAATGTGAATGTGTCTTATATGAGAGGTACGCGGTACAACTCTGCTCCAAAATTCTTCTTTGTATGCTTCATGAAAATTCATTGCTCCTTCTGATATGCTCTAGGTCCCTCATCCTGCACATAGAACATTATTCAAGTACTTACGTACATTCGAACGCACCAGTATTGATTTATTGGGCCGTACTGCTTCAGAGCAGGATGTCATCCGTTCTACAAATAGACGAAAGTATGGCTTTTTCGACCAAATTAGGACAAAGAATGTTCATTATATGTGATGATTGCTATTGGTGCGCCTCTTCATTGGGCACGGCCAAGCTCGAGCTTGTCAATTGTCCGCAATGCAATAGGAGACTTTCTGAATTGCCCCTTTCGCTTGATGAAACCTACAAGGTGAACTTTAATCCGACACGAGGCGTTGAGATTGAATTTGCAACAGTCAGTCGTGGAGGACAAGTGCATGAATCTCGCTGAACCGGAAATTGATAGGGTGATGACCGCGAAGACGTGTGGATGTAAGGAAAGAGGTAAAAG
>MNFB01000061.1 GCA_001917995.1 Thaumarchaeota archaeon 13_1_40CM_4_38_7
CCTGCTTTTTCTGCGTGTGTCTGTTTGACACTGTCAACGTTTGTGTCTTATTGACTTATTGCTTGCAAAAATCTTTCAACCGGTTTTTTGTAAGAAAACTCTTCTAGTTGCTTTTTGATTGATTTGACAATAACCTCATGAGAATTACCGTATAACCCCCTGAGTACTTCATTGAGATATTCAGGGTGTTCATAACAATCTGTCAGGTAACAATGATATTTTTCAAATAAATCATTTAGAACTTTGTCGTAGACTGGTTTTCCAATTTCAATTAATGCCGTTTCTATCGCAAGACATACTAGGGCTTTGTGCAGTAGATCGTTATTCGTGTAACGTATTATCGATGACAATTACTAATAACGTGCTTAGCTGATATGGTAACTAGTTAGCTGATTTCTCAAGTTCATGGTATTTTTTTGGGTGGCTTTATATGCTAAATAACGTATGCTACTTATGGCCAAAATAATGGTCGCCGAAGATCAAAATGATCTAGTAGAATTCCTCCGTGACATCCTAGAAATGCAAAATCATCAAGTGGTTGCTACTGCATCAAATGGAGAAGAGGCTGTTGAAGTTTTCAACAAAGCCAGGCCCGATGTATTGTTTTTGGATATTGCCATGCCAAAAAAAGATGGCAAAGCAGCTCTGGCTGAAATCATGGCAGCACATCCTGATGCCAAGGTAGTTATGGTTACAGCATTGGACGACATGGACACAATTCAAGAATGTACTGCAAAAGGGGCAGTTGCGTATATAGTCAAGCCATTTAACCTAGATGATATTAAAAGAGCAATTTCAGTAGCATTGGACTAGATCTACTTTTCTTTACTTCTTCGTAATAGCATTTTTAATTATAAGAAATTTTACCTATTAAAGCTTCTAAATTGTAAGTAGGTACTTGAAAAGATACAGTCCACCTATTGTTGCTATTACAAAAACCATAGGCTTCCAGGCCAACACAGGGAAATTTGGAGTCTTGAGCTGGATCTTGTAATTGTCAACTACTGCTCTAACATATCTTTTTATTCTTTCATTCCAAATTCTGTATTCAATTTGGTGCTTTCTAAGTAACGTCTCTATCTCATAAAATACCGGTGTCCTTTGGCAAAATAGATGCTGCAGATAGTCGCGTGATACTTCGACTTCGGCTTGAATTGCAACAAGTCCCTTTTTCATCTCCAAAAGTCTAACGTGCATCTCCCACGGCTTTTTGAGCCTAAGAGATAGTCCATGACCAATTTGTAATGCCAGTTTGTGTTCAAACTTGACATGTGTAAAGCCTTCTTTAGAAAAGATTCTTAGGAGTTCATCAACACTTTTCTTTACAACTATGGTTAGCTGTTCTACCCCGTTTATCTTGTCTACCTTAACCTTGCCCCTAACTCCGTCTAGAAAGGATACGGTTTTGGGGTATGTGGTAAAGAACTCTACCATAGCTTGGCGTCAAATTTCGCTCTATTAAAACTATGTTTGTCTTAGACCCTTAATCCACGAACATAGACACATTGTTCGTAAGAAATAGCCATCTCATCTTCTCGTATTCTTCTGTCTGTAATCTTGGCTCCAGAGTCTCTAATTATGGCAATAGGGATGATATCAGAGCCTTCACCCATCTTGAGGTTAGCAATAGAAGCAAGATCGTCGGCAACTGCTTGGAATGTAACCTTTAGAGGATTACCATACAGGTCTTTTTGACCGCGCAAATCAGATGTAGGTTCTATACCTGAGCAGGCAATTGCAACACCAACAGTTCCAATTCTTCCTGGCATTAACCTGCTGTCTGCAATGATTATACCAACATGAACATTATACTTTAGCAGAAATTTTCTTCTAATCTGTTCTGCTACAAGATAAGGATCAATAGGATACAAAATAACACTACCACTTTTAGTGTTTGATTTGTCTATGCCAGCATTAGGTGCAAGTATGTTATCGCCTGATGTAAGTACAAACCCTGGAATTCCTCCAAATATGATATCAGATTCCCTTAAAATTATTTCAGCCATTTTTTGTTTCATACGAAATTTTAATGCAAGATTTTTTGCATCAGAAGATGGTACAACTTTATCAAATTCAATAGTTCTTCCCTGTGATTTTGCAACATACTTGCTTGATATTACGAACACATCGCCATTTTCAGGCCTCAGATTGTTTCTTTCCAAATCTGATGACAGACTTTCAAATAGATCAAATTCTTCTATTTTTAACAAGGATTTCATAGGAATAACTGTAAGAGACATAAACTTGTTTTAGAGGCAATTATTATTTAGGGTTCTGCAAACATTTTAATCTCAAATGAAGACCATTTTTTATGTTGAACATTACTGAGAAAATTCTAGCAAGAGCGTCAGGTAAATCTAAGGTATCGCCTGGAGATGTAGTATTTGTAAATGTAGACAAAGTCATGGTTCATGACGTATCAGGACCAGGAGTAATAGCTGTATTTGAAAAATTGAGAAAGTCAGGAATGAAAATAGAAAAATTGTGGGATCCTGATAAAGTGTGGGTTGCTGAAGATCACTTTGTCCCAGCGGCTGATAAGATATCGGCCCAAAATGTAGTACTGTTAACTAATTTTACAAAGCAATTTGGGATAAAGAAACACTTCAAGTATGGGATGGGTCAGTATGGCATTTGCCACACCTTGTCTCATGAAGAAGCAATGGTGTTACCCGGCGAGGTTTACGTAGGAGGAGATTCACACACAAATACCACGGGAGCTCTTGGAGCATTTGCAGCTGGCCTTGGCCATACCGATGTTGCTTATGTTATGTTAAATGGAAAGATTTGGTTTAAAATCCCAGAAACATTATACTTTAAGCTCAATGGTAAACTCCCAGATTATGTTATGGCAAAGGATTTCATACTCAAAATAATCGGTGATATTGGTACTGATGGTGCAGCATACAATACAATGCAGTTTGGCGGTACCGGAATTTCAGAAATGTCTGTTGAGGAACGATTAACACTTACAAACATGTCTACAGAGGCAGGTGCAAAAAGCGGAATAATAGAACCAGATCAAAAATTAAGAGATTATCTTGCAGCTAGAGGAGCTACCAAATACAACGAGGTGCATGGCGATGCAGATGCTCAATACAAAAAAGTATACGAATACGAGGCATCCGAACTAGAGCCTATTGTAGCAAAACCATTTTCACCAGAAAATACTGTTGTTGCACGAGAATTATCTTCTATAGATCTTGACAAGGCATACATAGGCTCCTGCACAGGTGCAAAACTGGAAGATTTACGCGCAGTTGCAAAAATTCTCAAAGGAAGAACTGTTAAGATACGAACTGAAATCTTGCCAGCAGCTATATCAATATTCAGAAAGGCAATGGATGAAGGACTTTTGAAAATTTTCATGGATGCAGGAGTTGTTGTTGGTCCGCCAACATGTGGGGCATGTTGTGGTGCACACATGGGAGTACTTGCAAAAGATGAGGTGTGTATAAGCACTACAAACAGGAACTTTCCAGGAAGAATGGGACATATAGAATCTAAAACTTATCTTGCGTCCCCACTTGTAACTGCAGCATCTGCCGTGACAGGTAAGATCACCGACCCAAGGGATCTAAAATGAAAGGGTCAGTAATAAAATACGAACAAGACAACATTGACACTGATGTTATTTTGCCAGGTCCATATCTTAAAATTCATGACTATGACGAACTTGCAAAACATGCAATGGAAGGACTTGACAAGGACTTTCACAAAAAAGTAAAACCAGGAGATTTCATAGTTGCAGGAAGAAACTTTGGGTGTGGCTCTTCAAGAGAGCACGCTCCTATTGCGCTCTCATCTTCTGGAATAAAGGCAGTATTGGCTTTATCCTTTGCAAGAATATTTTATCGAAATGCAGTAGATGGTGCATTCCTACTTCCAATTGAAATCGACGAGAATGTATACAAGGATATATCAGATGGCGACTCGCTTGAAATTGACACAGCTAAAAACGAGATCAAAAATTTGACAAAAAACAAAACTTACAAGATAAAACCATTCCCTGATTTAATTGGAAAGATAATTGCAGCAGGCGGACTTTTTAACTACAAGCCATAGAAATCAATTCTTATACTATATATCTCGAGTTTAGGGAGAAGTATTTGCATGGCACAAACCTTATTTGAAAAAATTTGGAACTCACACGTAGTTGATGAGCAAAGTGGTCGCTGGCTACTATACATAGATAGACATCTAGTTCACGAGGTAACATCACCACAAGCCTTTGACGGGCTGCGTAGTAACAAACGAAAAGTAAGACGTACTGATCTTACATTTGCAACGGTTGATCATAACGTACCAACAAGTGATAGATCACTTCCTATTGTGGACCAAACATCTGCCATGCAGATAATGGCACTTGAGAAAAACTGTAAAGAATTTGGAATCCAGCTTTTTGATATTCATAGCCCAAATCAAGGTATAGTCCATGTAATAGGTCCCGAGTTGGGAATAACACTGCCTGGCACTACCATTGTTTGTGGTGACAGTCATACATCAACTCATGGTGCTTTTGGTTCTCTTGCTTTTGGAATTGGGACTAGTGATGTGGAGCATGTCTTGGCTACGCAGTGCATATGGATGGAAAAACCAAAAACATTTGAAATCAAAATTGAGGGAAAAAGAAGAAATCCTCACGCAGTAACTGCAAAAGATATCATACTATCAATAATAAAACAAATTGGAACCGGCGGCGGTGTTGGAACAGTAATAGAATATCGCGGGGACACCATATCAGAACTTAGCATGGAACAAAGGATGACAATATGTAATATGTCAATAGAGGCAGGAGCAAGAGCAGGGCTGATAGCCCCTGACGAAAAGACATTCCAGTATTTGAAGGGCAGAAAATACGTCCCAAAGAATTATGATGAATATGTTGAGTATTGGTGTGAGAATCTAAAAACAGACAGTGGTGCCAAGTTTGACAAGTCTTTTACGATTCAAACAGATGAGATAGTACCTCAGGTAAGCTGGGGAACAAATCCTGCAATGACTGTTGATGTCACAGGAAGAGTACCATCTCCAGAAGAATATGCCAGAGGAAATCCCGACGAAGAAAAAGCTGCTGCAAAAGCACTCCAGTACATGGAACTCAAACCCGGTATCTCTATTACCGACATTTCT
The DNA here is from genome assembly GCA_001917995.1 of Thaumarchaeota archaeon 13_1_40CM_4_38_7. Classification (GTDB taxonomy): domain Archaea; phylum Thermoproteota; class Nitrososphaeria; order Nitrososphaerales; family Nitrosopumilaceae; genus Nitrosotalea. Next base: position 5,134 of record MNFB01000061.1, read on the forward strand.
ATTGATAGAGTATTCATCGGGTCATGCACAAACTCTCGATTAGAAGACTTGATTGAGGCATCAAAGGTAGTTAAAGGAAAAAAAGTCTCGTCAAAGGTACGAGCAATGGTTGTACCAGGTTCGCAGCTTGTCAAAAAACAAGCTGAAGAATTAGGTCTTGATAAGATCTTCAAAGACTCAGGCTTTGAATGGAGAGAATCCGGCTGTAGCATGTGTCTTGGAATGAATCCTGACATTTTGGCATCAGGTGAAAGATGTGCTAGTACTTCAAACAGAAACTTTGAAGGTAGACAAGGGTTTGGTGGAAGAACACACCTGGTCAGTCCTGTCATGGCTGCCGCTGCAGCAATTAACGGACATTTTGTAGATGTACAGGATCTGGATTTGAACTGAGATGAAACCATTTGGAATTGTACGAAGTATTGTTACACCACTTGACAGGGTTAATATTGATACAGACCAGATTGTTCCAAAACAATTTTTAAAATTAATACAGAAAAGCGGCTTTGGTCAATATCTATTCTTTGATTGGAGATATGAAACGGACGGAAAGCCAAAAAAAGACTTTGTCTTAAATGATTTGCAATACAAAAATTCAAAGATATTGCTAGTAAGGGACAATTTTGGATGTGGATCAAGTAGAGAGCACGCGGTATGGGCACTTCAAGATTACGGCTTCCAAGTAATAGTCTCTACCTCTTTTGCCGACATCTTCTACAGTAACTGCTTCAAAAACGGAGTCCTACCTATTCGTGTGAACGAACAAACATTACAGAAATTGTTTTCAACCAAATCAGAAATCGAAGTAGATTTGGAAAGACAAATCATTTGGGTAAATGCAATCACGATTCCATTTGACATCGAAGCTCATTGGAAAAAAGTTCTACTAGAAGGGCTAGATGATATTGCTGTTACACTAAAACACGAGGATAAGATCTTAAAATACGAAAAAGCTCAAGAAAACTCTAAGTTCCGAATTTCTTAATTATTGCATTTACTAACTCGAGGTTCCTATCAACTCGTGTAGGTGAATCAATATCTATCCACGGAGTCTTACCTATGTCATACGAGCTTATTTCACCACTCTTTGATAATGGCTGCAAAATATCATATGACAGATTCAAGTCCTTTTTACTTGGTTTTTTTAATTTGATGGTCTTTAAGATCTTTGAATCAAGCACGTATATGCCAAGACATTCTGCCATTTCAAGTTCTATGACTGGTTTTTCTTTGAATTCTTGAATGAGGCCATTTTTGACAACCGCAAATCCAGTCTCTTCTCTTCTGTATCTTCTTGTAGCTATTGTAGCCAATGTGTTGCTTTCTTTATGGAATCGATACATTCCTTTGATGTCTATCGGACAAAGATTGTCTACAAACCAGAGGAGAAATTCCGAGCTCTTACCTAAGACTTTACTTAGATGAATCAGGTCGCCACCAGTACCGCTTTGCGAGTCTTGTACAAACTTAATTGACTTTTTCAATGAGATGTGATTTTCAAAATATCGCTCTATTTGCTTACCAAGACCTGTAAAGTCACCAAGTACGATTACCTCATCTATAATCCTAAAAGATGAGAGGTATCTTACGATATGATAGATTAGAGGTTTGCCTTGAATCGGAATCATAGCTTTTGGAATAAAGTCTGTAAATGGTTTTCCACGTGTTCCACGTCCTCCAGCCAGAATTACAGCTTTCAAAGCTATCTGTAGGATTTTTGTTTTCTTCTTCTGGCGCTAGGACCACCAAATTTCTTTGGTTCTTTTCTCCTGTCATCGCCACTTAAGAAATGTTTATCGTATTCTCCAAGACGTTTCCTTAAATCTTCTCGAGCTGATTTTGTGAGCGGATGATCTTTTGGTTCCTTTCTGGTCTTTGTCCATCCAGTCATGGCTCTTGAAATTGCTACTGCACAAGCGTAAGATTGTCCCACAAAACCTCCGCCACGGACTCGTACTGATACATCGATTTTGTTTCTAAGATCCCCTGCAACTTCTAATGGTGCAAGCATAATCTCTCTAGCTACTTCTTGATGAATCATTTCTACAGGAATATTGTTAATTCTTACACGTCCAACTCCTTTGGTGATGAACGCATGTGCTCTAGCAGCCTTTCTTGTTGCAAAATAACTGTCAAGCTTTGCCATTATTCGTGCCATCCTACCATGCGTCCAAGATCTCCCAAACTTGTGTAGTATGGAGCTGATTTTTTGATCTTGGCATCCTCAAACTGTGTTGTAATTTTCGATTTTAGTTCGTTTGGTACTCCCAAATATGCTCTCAATCTTTTTAATGCAGTTTTTCCAGAAGGTTTATTCTTTGGGAGCATTCCACGTACCATCTTTGATATCATCGTATCAGGTCTACGAGGATGGAATGGGCCAAATTTAGGATTTGTTATACTAGATATCTCTAGATATTTTCTGTATTCTTCTATGATTGCATGTCTGTTACCGCTAAGCATGATATTCTCTGAGTTTACTATTGACACTCGATTTCCATTTATGAGAAGTTTTGCAACATGAGAACACAATCTGCCTGCTATTTGGTTTGTTCCATCTACGATGATGTTTTGCTGACCTGGTTTCTTTTCTGCAGAATTAACTTGCGCTTGCTGCTGCTTAGCCAATTATTTTCACTCCTTTTCCAGTAGGATGATTCTTTATTAAATGAGCAAAGTCCACCAGCTTTCCTCCTGACTGTGTCACTTTCTTTGCCCCGGTAGTAGATATAGAAAATGAGCAAAGTGTTATCTTGTGTGATATATTTCCAGTACCTAGGACCTTTCCCGGTACTACCACAACATCATTATCATTTACAAACTTATCAAGTTGCCCTAAATTGATTACTCTTCTACTTCTAGATGGTTTTAGAGCAAGTTCTGCAAGTTTTAACCATATTGGAGCATTGTTTTTCTTTGAGGCTCCACGAAGCTGTTTTGCCATTTGTAATATTACTTGACCGGTCATGTGTAATTATGCCAAATTTAACCCAAATATAATATATGCTTCAACCAATCGTCGCTAGTGTCTGGTGGAATTCACCAAGTCTTTTTTCAAGCTCTTCAACTGCTGTTCTAATTACCTCTGCAGGTGTCAAGCTTCCAACTGTTTCTAAAGTCAGAATGTGTTGATCAGAGTCATTGCCCTCTGTTAGAGCAGATACGCTTGCTGAGTTCCACTTGGCATGTTCGCTCCCACGTCCCAGTCTGGCATATGCTTCAAGTTTTAGTTTCTGGCCAGGTGCCAAAACAGCTATGGGAATATTGGGACTAACAGGTTTTACCATCTCGTCCTCTGAGCTAAGATCAGCAGAAGTTACTGTGCGAGTAGCATCAGAACTACCAGAATCAAGCATCAATAACACCCTGCAACGACTACAGCCAAGTTCACTGTGGCAATCACATACAGAAGGTTCCACAAATCTAGAAAGATCAGTTCTTAATGGGGTCATTGCAAGTCTGTGGGTCACACCTTCATCAGGCAAGACAGACGAATTCTCAATTATCACAACATCATCAATAGCAAACGTTGGAACTCCAGATAAACAGATTCTTCTAAGAGCGTTAGCGTATTGCAGAGGTATTCCTTTCAGTTTAACAACAATTCTGTTTCCACTTTGTTCAACTATCTCAAGAGAAGCCAAATCTTGTTGGAAAAGGTAAAAAGTCCAAATAAAAATCTAGCGAGTTGTTCTGTATAGATAAATACCAAGAAAGGATAGCCACAATTATGGATAAGGTGACAGTGGTAAGGCTGGCAGTTGAAGGCGAGAAGTTTGAAATCTTGGTTAAGCCTGACCCAGCCTTGGAATACAAGTTGGGGAAACGAAAAGAAATCTCAGGAGTTCTTGTTTCTGATGAGATCTATTCTGATTCTAGCAAGGGAACAAGAGCATCTACTGAGAAGCTGACGAAGGCGTTTAAGACAACAGATGCTGCCACTATTGCCACAATAATACTCCAGAAAGGAGATCTAAATCTTACTACTGATCAGAGACGAAAGATGGTTACTGAAAAACGAAAACAGGTAATCGACTTTATCGCAAAAAGTTTCGTTGACCCAAGATCCCATCTTCCACACCCACCTCTGAGAATCGAGCAGGCTATGGATGATGCCAAGATCTCAATTGATCCTTTTCGAAGTACCGACGAGCAGATAAAAACTGTAATCGAACAATTACGTTCAATAATTCCATTAAAATCAGAAAATATGTTACTTGAGATTCTTGTGCCAGCACAATTTGCGGCTCAATCTTATTCTGTTTTGAAATCATATGGAACCTTGAAAAAAGAAGAATGGCAGTCTAATGGTTCCCTCAAAGTAATACTAGATATACCGGCTGCGGCAAGGGCAAATGTGATAGATAGATTGGGTTCTGTAACAAAAGGTACAGCTTCAGTTGAGGTTTCAAAATAATGGACGTAAAAAGAAGATATGTTATACCTGGAGACGTAATAGCTACTGGCCCACTCAGACCAGAACACAATGTCTACCAAGACGGCGACAGAATAATTGCCACAAGTGTGGGAATTTCAGAAATTTATGAAAATGTCGTTAGAGTAATACCCTTAACTGGAACATACGTTCCAAAAACAAACGATCTTATTATAGGCAAAGTAATCGGGACTTCGCCACTCTCTTGGGAATTTGATATAAATTCTCCATTCATGGGGTTCCTTCCCGCTCAAGATGTCTTTGGAAGAGATTATTCTCCTACCAAAGACGAGCTTAGGCAAAGATTGGACATAGGAGACTTGGTAGCAGCCAGAATTGCTAATTTTGACAGATCAAGAGATCCACTTCTGACAGTGCAGGATAGAGATCTTGGCAAGATGGAGTCAGGACAATTAGTTGAAATTTCTCCAAGTAAAGTCCCTCGATTGATAGGAAAACGTGGTTCTATGATTCAGACAATAGAGATGGCAACTAAAGCGATGATAACAATCGGTCAGAATGGATGGATTGTTATCTCATGTGAAGTTCCAGATGGGTTATTAAAGGCGATAGAAGCAATCAAGATGGTTGATGCCCTGGCGCACACACCAAATTTGACTGAAAGAGTCAAATCTATGCTTGGGGTACCAGCGGGTGAATATAATGACACAATTAATGACTGAAGATGGAATTAGATGCGATGGAAGAAGGGTAGATGAACTAAGGGATATTTCGCTTAAAGTTGGAGTATTGAAAAAGGCCAATGGTTCAGCCTACATAGAATTTGGTAAAAATAAGATTATAGCAGGTGTTTTTGGTCCTAGGGATGTACATCCAAAACATATGGCAAACCAAGATACAGGAATTTTACGTTGTAGATATCACATGTCTCCGTTCTCTGTAACAGAGAGAAAGAATCCAGCTCCGTCCAGAAGAGAGATCGAGATATCAAAAGTTATCAAGGAAGCATTACAACCAGCAGTAATTCTCAAGGACTTTCCAAGGACTGTCATAGATGTGTTTGTTGAGGTTCTACAAGCTGATGGAGGTTCGAGATGTGCTGCTCTTGATGCAGCTGCGGTGGCACTTGCAGACGCAGGAATCCCAATGCGTGATTTAGTATCAGCTTGTGCTGCAGGAAAAGTTGCTGATAGGATAGTCTTGGATGTAAATAATGAAGAGGATCAAGAAGGCCAAGCGGATATGCCAGTAGCCTTGATGCCAAATGTAGGAAAAATTACTCTAATGCAACTTGATGGAATTCTAACTCCTGAAGAATACAAGACATGTCTTCATACTGCAATTGGTGGTTGCAAGCGAGTCTATGAAATACAAAGAAAAGCTTTGATGGAAAAATACTTCCAAAACGGGGAGCAGTAAATTTGGAATCGGTAATATTAGATCAATTAAAGCGAGATAGAATCTTAGACCTGCTCAAAGAAGATAAGAGAATTGATGGGAGGGCTTTAGATGAACAAAGACCACTTTCTATTGAGACTGGAGTAATTCCAAAAGCAAATGGTTCTGCAAGAATCAAACTTGGAAATACTCAAGTCATTACTGGTGTAAAGATACAGCCTGACAAGCCATTTCCAGACCTAGGTGACAAGGGAATCCTAATCTGTACGGCAGAAATTTTGCCTTTAGCAGATCCACGCGTAGAACCTGGACCCCCAACAGAAGAAGTAATCGAGCTTGCAAGAGTCGTAGATAGGGGAATAAGAGAAACAGAAATGATTGACCTTCGCCAACTGGTTTTAAAAGAAGGCAAATCAGTAATAGGTCTGTTTATAGATAGCAGTGTAATAGATTCTGATGGAAATCTGTTTGACGCATGTTCTTATGCATCAGTCACAGCTATTCTTTCATGTACTGTTCCAAAGTACGAGCTAAAAGATGATGTTCCAGTTCTAGTTGAAGGAGTTACATCAAAACCTCCCTTAAAGACAATACCGGTTTCAGTAACGATGGCAAGAATTGGAAACTACATAGTTGTAGATCCCACCTCAGAAGAAGAAGCCTGCATGGATGCAAGAATAACGATAACAACCAACTCGGAAGGTAATATCTGTGCATTACAAAAGGGAGGAAGTGATGGCTTTACAGTTGACCAACTTGTTCGATGCTCAGAAATTGCGCTTTCCGTGGGAACAAAAATAAGGAAGCGGTTTGAGCAGTTGATGTAAAATGGCAAAAGGTAAAGGTTCATCACTGAAAGGATTAGGTCAAAAGTACGGACTAAAACCACGGAAAAAGTTCACAGCAGTACACCGACTCCTAAAAACAAAAAGACGCTGTACAGAGTGTGGTTCCGAAAGATTTGGCAGAGTAGCTGTTGGCATTTGGGCCTGCAAAAAATGTGGCTTTAAGATATCAGGCATGGCCTATGACATCAAACTATAGCGCCAAGATAGAAATTTCTGCGGACAAACGAACTAAAGCAATTTTCAAATCTATTGATACTGATAACAAATTCTACGATGAGAACCCAACTCAAACAATGATGACGCTTGACGATAAGAAGATTACAATTTTAATTGAAACACAAGAACTCTCACATCTTCGCGCCAACCTCAATTCCACTCTGCGACTTGTTCAGACAAGTAATGATTCCATAGAATCGGTAAAGATATAAACAAAACAACAACTGTGACAATCATGTCTTCTGGAGAACAACAAATTCCTCCATGGTTGCAGGAACAAGTAGCTCGACTACAACAGCTGCAACAAAATCTTCAATCTATATTACTTCAAAAGCAACATCTTGAATCGGAACAACTGGAGACTGAGAGAGCTCTTGAGGTACTAAAAAAGGCAAGTGATGATGAAACTGTGTACAAGTCAGCTGGCTCGATCCTTATCAAATCTACAAAAGCTAGTTTGATTTCCGAGCTTGAAGAAAAAAAGGAGCTTGCAAATACACGACTTGTAGTTCTTGCAAAACAAGAAACTAGAATTAAAGAAAATTTGAAAGAAGCAGAAACAAAGATCAAAGAGATGTTACGACCTCCTCCCACAGCCGGTCAACAAAAGACAGATACTCCTAAATAAAATATAAACAGAATTTTAGCAGTTCAATGAAAATAGAAGATCTTCGAATGGTAATTGATGAACGTGAACGAAAAAGTGGAATTCCTGATCTACTAAAACAAGTAGGTGTAAAGGTAGAAATGACAAATCTTCCTGTAGGCGATTATATTGTTGCACCAGAAACAGTAGTAGAAAGAAAGAGCGTGCACGATTTCATTTCTTCGGTTTTTGACGGCAGATTATTTGATCAATGTAACAGACTAAAGGAACACTTTGAACACCCTACTATCGTAATAGAAGGTAACGTTGATGAAATAGACCAAATTGCAGAAAACCCTCTAATTTTTTATGGTGCCATGTCCTCAGTAGTTTTAGATTTTAAGATTCCAGTTATCCCTACGCCTAACGCATCTCACACTGCTAAATTACTAATCTCCATGTCTACAAGGAAAGGCAATATCAAAGGTCCATTTCTTAAAAAAATACGAAAGTCTGGAGACTTGGAGAGACAACAACTATCAATACTTTGTAGTCTTCCAGGTGTTGGAGAAAAACTTGCTACAAGAATGCTAGAGAGATTTGGTTCTACTAGTAATTCATTAAACGCATCTCTTATAGAACTATCAAAAATAAAAGGAATGGGAGAGGCACGTGCCAAAAAGATAAGAAAGATACTTGATGCCAAGACCAAGAGTAACCAAGGAATTGGCCAGAAGACTTTGCACGATATATGAATGGTATGCTAATGTGCGATTATACGATGGTTCATTTGCCGATTGGGTAGGAAGAAGACTGCCTCTTGGCTGAACGTCGCTTCAGCTTATTTCCACAAATAGGGCACTGAGAAATTTTAGAAAACGTCTTCTGACAACCCGAACAAAAGTAAATCCAATCCTTAATCCTTGCTATGCCCTGTGTCATGACTGGGGATACCTTTAGGTTAAGATGTTTGGCCACATTTAATATTGAAAAATCGTCTGTAACTAATTCACCATTTAGCTGCAAGCAGAGCGCAAGTATGGAGACGTCCTCGTCTGAGAGACTTTGAATATCGCCTGTTTGGCTTGCTTTTTGTTGTACTCTCACAACAAACTCCCTTTCAGGCTCAATTATCTTTAATCTGTTTGATTCAATCAAAGCATTAATCACACCTTGCTCTTTTTTGATATGTTTGATTTCTTCAAAGATCAATGGCGTTGTAAAACTAGTCTCTTGCGAAGAAAATGGTATTCCTGCATAGAATGAAGTAGCATCTAAGACTCTAGAAACCAAGCTTGCTCATCTGTCTTAGACCTTGTTTTTTTAGCCTTACAAAGACTGCTTGCTTTTTGTATTTTCGGATTGTAATCACATCATCAAACCTCGCGGTTTTGATTACCTGGGCATCCATGATTATGTTTGAATCGTGATTACTTATGATTTCAATTTTCTCATCAGGAACTACTATAGATGGTAGCTTATTTACTGGCGCAACTGGGGTTATTATTAAAACATCAAGACTCTCATGCAAAATTGGTCCACCAAGAGAATAAGAATGTCCTGTAGAACCGCTTGGTGTAGCCACTATCACTCCATCCATTCTCTGAGTAACCGTATCATTTTGGAATCTTATCTCAAATAGTGAAGTCTTTGTTAAGTTTTGCCTATTGAGGAATATCTCATTGAGTGCTGGTGGAAAGTCCTCTCCAGCGCAAGAGGCAACCACTCTAGTCCTTCTATCTAGGAACATGTTACCAGAAATTATTTGGTCTATAGCAGTATCGATCTGAGGTAACGTGATTTCTGATAATATGCCACGGTTGCCGCCTACGTTGATTGCCAAATTGGGAACTTCGTTTTCCAAATATCTGAATGTTCGTAGGGTGGTTCCATCTCCACCAAGTGTAATTGTCAGGTCAAGCTTTGCAGTTTTGAGGTCTTCTAGTTCGTTTACTTTTTTTGTACCCTCTACACCTACTGGTGATACTGTATACACACTAACCTTTTTTGCAAGCAACTTCTTTGCTACCTTTCTTGCTGCGTCTTCGGCTTCCTTTGAACCAAATTTACTTACAACGGCGACATTATTAAGATCCAATTACAAGTACTATTCTAATTTCACTTAAAAAGCATCTGATAAGTATAAAATATTAAGAACCTTCTTGAGTAAACTAGTAAGAAAGAAAATATGAGTAATATACAACTAAACGTTCTAACTGATACAGAAACGGTTGCAAAAAATCTAAGTAACAATTCGATTAAAATCGTTGAAGTGGATTACGACCCAGAAAATGCTTATAGACAAGGCCACATCCAAGGTGCTAGCTTGATTTGGTGGAAACGTGATGTCAACGATCCTATCACACGTGACATTGTAAACAAGGCTCAATTCGAAGAATTGATGTCAAGAAATGGAATAACTTCTGATTCTGAAGTTATTCTGTATGGAGACTTCAATAACTGGTTTGCAGCTTTTGTTTTTTGGATCTTCAAGTATTATGGACATGAAAAAGTTAAGATCATGAATGGTGGAAGAAAGAAATGGGAATTAGAAAAGAGAACATACACAAAGGATGAACCGCAATTTCAAAAAACAAAATACATCTCTCAACCACCAAATGAAGGAGTAAGAGCTTATTTGTTTGATGTAAGAAGAGCAGTTGACCGCAAAGATACTGTTCTAGTTGATGTCCGTTCTCCAAAGGAATTTTCAGGTGAGATAACAGCCCCTCCAGAATATCCGATGGAGCATGCCCAAAGAGGAGGGCATATTCCAGGAGCAAGTAACATTCCATGGGCTTCTGCAGTAAATGACGCTGATGGTACATTCAAGGCTGTAGACGAACTTAGGAAAATTTACGAATCAAAGGGAGTGACACCAGACAGAGACGTAATATGTTATTGTAGAATAGGTGAACGATCATCACATAGTTGGTTTGTCTTGAAGTATCTTCTTGGCTATCCACAAGTTAGGAACTATGATGGTTCTTGGACTGAATGGGGTAATATGATTGGAAATCCAATTGAAAAATAACGAATCAGATCAAGAACTTTCTATTCTAAAGAAAGGCATCTTCTACGCAATTAGAGATGGACCTTTAGATATCATAATGGAAGACAATACAAAGCGAGGTTTAACTGTGCAGGAAAGGTCCAATGATGAGAAATATAATGTCGAAGCCGAAAAGGGAATGATCTACGATATGGATGGGATTGGCCATAAGGTAGGAATTAGATGGTACTTCCCAAAGGACAAATTTACACTTGATAAGGTCCTAGATTACGCAAAAGAAATGGAAGAAAGATATAGAAAGATCAGAGAAGAAACTTGCCCAGATTACTAAGAAGCGTTTTTAAGATCTATTCATAATTATAGAAGCTAGATGTCACTTCTCTTAAAAGATAGGGTCTACACCATCCAGTCAGCTACTTCGAAGAGAGGAATATATCCATTGCACAGTTACAAGCTTGGTCTTTATCGTCTTCCAATAAAATTAGAAGATAAATATGAAATTGATTCTATAGTAAATGGTTTCAAGAAAATCTTGGTTATGGATCAGTTCGCTGATAGGATCTATGCTACATATCGTTGGAAAGAAGAAAACATGCCAGACCCTGATACTAGAGGATACAAGCAGATTGAACTTGAGATTCAGGTGGAAATAGTTACAGGCGAAGTTGTTGATATGATATATCAAATATACCCAGTTGAAAAATATGGCGATGGACTGTGGGTCAAAGACTATAGAAAGAAAGCAGACGCAAACGCCAAAATGATAATTGATACCATATTACGAAATAGTATACTTGCTGACAGAATGATAGAATATCTTGTAAAGAATAGACAACTCTCACAAGAGCAAGCTGTCAAAGAATTAGAAGAAATGACACCACTAGCTCAAATTGTTCCAAATGCAAAACCAAAACCAAAGCCAGCTGCTCCTCCGCCAGGACAAGAAGTGCAGCAGGTAGAGGTCGAGACTCCATCAGGCGCAAAAGCAGGACCGATAGATGTAGAGTTTAAGACGAAACTCAAGGTAACTGAAACATTCGCTGCGCCATCTAGTGGTCACAAGATAAAGATCTTTGGCCAAAGAAAAGGAAATGAAATATTGGGAATATGGGGAGAATATGTCTCAGTTGATTATGATATCTGCATAGCAGATGGTGCATGTATTGATGCTTGCCCCGTCAAGGTATTCGAATGGGTTGAGTTTAAAGGGAATCCATCTTCTGAGAAGAAACCATTGATGTCAAGAGAGCCTGATTGCATATTCTGTTTAGCTTGCGAAAATGTTTGTCCTGTTCAAGCGATAAAAATAGCAAAGAAGGGATAACAAAAGGTTTAGCGGTAAGCCTATAAAGACTTGTGAGTTGAACAGCTGCGATGATGCTTTCACACACTCTCCCAAATCCGTTAATACAATTTCTGTGGAATCTGTTCATTACTATCGCAATTGTGATAACCCTTTACACTTGTAATTTCTATTATCTGGTTATTTTATCTAGACAACAAAAGAAGAGTAACTCTGTGGAACTAAAGGAAACTCCGATGGTTACTATTCATCTGCCAATATATGATGAAAAATATGTGGCTGCAAGATTAGTAAATGCTGTTTGTGCGTTAGATTATCCGAAGGAAAAACTATGTATCCAAGTACTTGATGATTCTGACGACGAAACTTATGATATTTTAAAAAGTCTAGTAGCAGATTATCAAAAGAAAGGATTTGACATTCTACACGTGCGAAGAGGAAATAGAAAGGGTTACAAAGCAGGCGCACTTCGACACGCGATGAAGTTTGCTAAAGGTGATTTTGTTGCTATATTTGATGCAGATTTTATTCCACCTTCGTGGTTTCTCAAAAAGGCACTGTCATATTTTTGCAAACCAGAAATAGGTTTTGTGCAATGTCGGTGGGGTCATGTCAACGAAAAATATTCTGCCCTTACAAAAGCTCAGGCATTAAGCCTAGACTTTCATTTTCTAATAGAACAAAAGGCAAAAAGTAATACTCATCTATTCATGAACTTTAATGGAACCGCAGGTGTATGGAGAAGACAGTGTATCGAAGATTCTGGTGGATGGCACACAGCTACATTGGTAGAAGACCTAGATCTAAGCTATCGTGCTCAGATGAAAGGATGGAAATGTGTCTTTATACCGGATATTGTAGTAAATGCTGAACTGCCAGTACAGATGAATGCAGCAAAGAGACAGCAATTCAGGTGGGCAAAAGGGTCTATTCAATGTGCAATAAAGTTACTTGGAGATGTTGTAATAAAACGAGTTCCAATCAACACAAAGATTCAAGCTTTTGTTCAGCTTACAAGACATATTGTTCACCCCTTAGTGCTAATACAGTTTCTAATCCTGCCAATACTACTTGCAGCAAAGATAAACCTCTATGTGATAAGTGGATTGCCGCTTTTTACCATAATTGCATACCTCGCAGTGGGACCAGTTGCATACGTGATGATAATACGTGAGTTATGGGAAAAGAGCTGGAAATCAAAGGCCGTGTCTTATCTTTACTTGGTATTCTATTCTGCTGGCATGTCAGTAAACAACACGATAGCTGTATTTGATGCCCTGTTTGGTAAAAAGAATGAATTCTTGCGTACTCCAAAGTTTGGAATTATAAAAAATAGTGATGACTGGAGAGATAAAGCATACGCGTTACCTTTTACAAAAACCACACTTCTTGAGATATTCTTTGGCGTCTACGGAATAATTGGCATGTTTATCGCGATCTTTTCTAATAATCCCATCTTTGCTCCAATATTGGGTATACAGGTAGTTGGATTCCTATACATCGCATACCTTAGTATATCACATTCGACATTTAAAAAAAGCAAATCAAGAAATATGCCAGTAAGAACAAAGAATGAAAGGATGGCAAATACATACTATAAAGCTGCATTAGCCGGAATCATCGGTCTTATCATGCTTGGTGTAGTCATGGCTTTTGAGGAATATAATACCGCAGTTTATCCACTGGACGAGGCAAGAGGAATTCTGTTTAGAATACAGACTGCAGCAGATCCACAGGTTATACACACTGAACTTAAAAACGTAAAAGAGGATCTTCCAAAGACTGGTAATCCTGTTTGGATATTTCCAACCGATTCCACAGATTTTGGAAAAATTCAGGAAGATCTTAATGATATGATATCAACAGTAGACAAAATTTCAAGTGTCTCACCTGACAGTGCTGCGTATCACACAGGAATGTATAACATACATATGATGTCTGATGTAGTAATACGTAATATCATTGACGCTACACCATACATGTACGTCAGTGTCTCAAACATCTTGTTTGGTTGTATATGGATTGCAGTAATAATTGGGATCTTTGCTGTTCTGAAGAAGAAACGAGACAGACTACAATCCTTTGAGATATCTGAATAAAACTAAGAAATATTCAGTTCGTGTCTTACTTCGTCAACCGCTCTAATTCCATAAAGGTCACGAACCTGTTCCATTCTAATCGATTCCTTAACAAGATCGGAACCAAGTTCACTTATTAAAAGCCTGAAGACATCTGTAAATCTAACTTCCCATCTGTCTGCACAATCTAAGATCTTTGATAGGCTCCATTGCTTTACCTCAAGAGGTAGCGGCATCTTCGTTTCTACCTCAACTGAAAGACGGTCAAATAAGTTTATCATATCGACTGTTTGAGCCACCATTTTTTGTATGTCTTCTAACGTGCCGTACTTTGATTCAGAACGCATTCTAATGTTGGACTGAAATTCAGATAAGCGTAACAACCCCATAACTTCGCGTGACGTACTCTGGGATGTCTTATGTGTAATACCTTGAATTTCTTGTAATTGTTGCGAGATTTCATAGGTCTTCTTATTGAATTCTGATATGGAAGCAGAATTTCTATTTAGTAATTCTGCAAAATCTGACATTTTCTCGTCCAACTCTTTGGTCTTACCAAGCACATTCTCCTTGAAATTACTAAATTCGGCATTAACATTTCTAATATCGCCACTAAGAACTGAGAGTGAATCAGTTTTCTTTATAAGAGATTCAATCTCTGTTCCCACTTTTCTTATCTGGGAGTCCAAGTTAAGCAGAGGTTCTGTCTTTGTCGATATACTGCCAATCTCATTTTTTAGATTGGAAAGAGATTCAGCTTTGCTTGATACATTCTTGAGTTCTTCACGTATCTTCTCAGTTTTATCTGAAATATTCATTATCATTTTAGTGTTATTTCTAATAGAATCTAGGTTGTCAGCAACACTCTGCATTATTTTATTGGTGTCAGGAATAGATTCTTGTTTCTGATGAACCTTGCCAACCTGGTCCTGAAGCCTATTTATTTGATCATTGATTTTTTCGATCAAAGTGGAATGTGTTTTTACTTGGCTCATTCCAGAAAAGAGCCTCTGAGTATCTTCTTCAATAATATTTATTTGCCTTGAATTCTTCTGAATCTGTTCCAATGACGAGTTAACTGCATCTACCATACTCTTCAAAGAAATCAGTATCTTCTGGTTTTCTACAAAAATCTTTGACATTGCTTTCACTTCTGAAGCCAGAGCTTTAGTGGCATCAGAAATTGAACTCATTTTCTTGAGAATGTCTAAAGTAGAGTCTTTACTTTGTTTAGGTTCTGCCCGTTTAGATTTAGCCACTTTTAATTAGAACAAAGCTAGCCGATAAAAAAGTTCGTTTTTGATTTTTGTGTATAACTAAAAAAATAACCCAGAGTTTAGTTATTGATTGTCTCTGGGTCATGGAGAACTTCATGAAATGTCTTTTCTACCAAGCCGTTTGCAGTCTCAAAGAACTGTTTTGGGCAAAACTCGCAACTTAACATGAATTACCGTACTATAAGGTACTATTAACAAAGAGGTAAGTTCAGTATTACCAGTCTGAATCTTATTGATTTCTAATCTTGAAAGCAGTCAGATACCCCAGGTATAATTCATCATAATCAGCAAACCCGATCATCATTCTGCCATCGGTTTTATCTCATCAGTCCTTATAATCTGACTCGTTTCTATCTAGAATTAGATACGTCTCATTGGCAAATTCTATGAGAGAATGAGAAGCAATAATTTTTCACCAAATTGTCGGTCTAGTCTACCTTGGGTCTTAAATAAAATTTCGCGACAGATCGCCCATGGGAAAAGATATTCTGCAGACAATAGATTCTGCGGGAATAAATGGTATCAAGAAGGCTGATCTAAAGAAAGCATATGGTAAGGATTGCGATAACACACTCGAGTCTCTCAAGGAAAAAGAGCAAATATTCATAGAAAAAAGAGGTGTTGCTTATTTCGTATGGTCTAAAGAAAATTATATTGATTATCTCAAGTGCAATGACCCAAAATGCAAGCTGGTACTTGAGACAGCTGGCCCAAGCCAGTCCACAGCCAAATCAAAACATACACAGAATTTACGAGAAGCTCGAACCATTTCTAATTATTCTACCTTGGAAAATAATGATTTTCAAAGTATCTTCAACAAGTGTCTCCATGAATCCGCGACTTCGATAGGCTGGACCTCATTTGATAAGGTCAGAGAAAAAATTTGTGAAATACACAATCTCTCAAAGGAAAAATTTTACATGTTAGCTAGAGATTTAATTGATAAAAACGGGGCAAGATACGAGGTTTCCTCAGGCGGCCAGGAAGGAATAATCGTCCGCGGACTAGTTCATGGTTATGTGAGGAATGTCTAATGTACGCCTATGGATTAGAAGCCAATCCTTATCCCTCCAGCCCTACACCGACTGAAAAGGATGCAAAAATTCTTGGAGGAAGGAGGCACAAGGAGGCAAAATCGGCCATACTAGAATGTATCAAAGAACTACACGGCAAAGTAGACTGCCGAGATGCGACAGCAGGGGACTTTAGAGTAATTACTGTAATTCAAGACGTTGGATCTGGCAAGACCCACCTGGCCTTGCATATTAAAAATCTGCAAGGTAGGCACGGTATAGCGTGCTCCTTTGTTGACCTATCTACAATATCGCCTAAAACAATATCAAGCATATACAACGCAATACTCAAAGGATTTGAAAACGAATTTTTTGTACAATTAAGAACTAAATTTCTACAAGACCTGCAAGAGCGGGCAGAACAAGGAGACAAGGCTGCAAAAAAAGCCATCGATTATACCCTTGTAAACAAGCTTGCTGGAATCACCATAAAGGACAAAGTTGATGATATTGTTTTAGGAAAAAACCAAGTCTCTGTTGAAAACTTGAATATCTATCTAAATCAGAGATTAAATCAATTTGAATCAACTTTAATTAGAAATGTTATCACAAACTCGTTTTCAGGTATCAGTAGCTTGGAAGAATTAATAGGAATGATGTCATCTATATCAAAATTAACTCAAAGATTTTTGGGAAAACTTGTTCTCTTTGAAATGGACGAGCTTGATGGGAATATAGAGTCAACCGAATTTGTAAAGGGAATAATTAATGCACACATTCCTGCGTCTATACTTATGTTGATATCGACACCTTCTGGATATATCGAAGTACAGAATACAAACCCGTCTGTCTTTGATAGATTGGAGAAGGCAAATTACAAGATAGACCTTGTTGGTTCGAACTCGAAAGAAGAATTATCCGAGATAGCGATAGAATATATCAAACACAATGACAAAGCTGGCCAATTTGGTTTAAAAGAACAAGAAGAGTTATCTGGCAAGATTCAGGTTCTATGCGACGAATTTCCGGAATTTCGAAACGTTCGTTCACTCATTAACATATTATACCATACCATGGAAAAGTCTGAAGAACTGGAACTGGAAAAGATTGATGAAGATGCCATATACGACGCAATTAGACATTCCTATCCTGGATTGAAAGTCAGAGAAAGCCTAAGTATACTCGAGAGAAAATAGCTGAAATCCGACAACGAAAGAATACAGATCCCTGCAAGAACTCTAAAAACATTAGCAGATAACCTGTCAATATAATTCTGTATCAGTTTAAAAAGAGAAGTGGTGACCTGTTTGATATGGAAGACAACGAACTAGAAAGGCTGTTATCACAACGGCACAAGGATTTCGTCCTCTTTGATTTTAACGATAAGAAGGTCCCATGCATTATACTGGATGAAACAAGATTTGACAATATCATGAAATCTGTGGCTGGTAGGCCAGTCTCGGTAGAAACTAACCTCCACATACTCCAAGATGGCTCGGGACACGTATTTGTCAAGATAACGTTAAACTTTTCACAGGGAGGAATCGAGCAGCAGTTTCTGTTATATGCAAACGAATCCTTGAAATTCTTTGAGGCTCTTGCTGAAACTTCCTTGCTTGCACTGTCTTCTCCTCATTCACAATA
>MNFB01000066.1:0-2217 GCA_001917995.1 Thaumarchaeota archaeon 13_1_40CM_4_38_7
GCTACATCTAGTACACAGTTCAAGTATGTTGTAGTGTATGATCCAAATGGTGGATTTGTCACTGGAGGGGGATGGATAATTTCACCACCAGGAGCATATCTTACAAACCCAACAGCCACTGGCAAGGCCAATTTCGGGTTTAATGTAAAATACCCCACTGGTTCCTCTACAGTACCAACCGGTCATACCAAGTTCTCATTTAACGCAGGCAATATTGATTTTAGCTCGACAGGATACAACTGGCTTGTCGTCTCTTCTTCAACACAAGCCCAGTTCCAGGGAACAGGCACCATAAATGGAGCAGGCAATTACCTCTTTAATATTGCAATACAGAGCGGTAGCACAAATTTCATCAGGATTCAGATCATCAACAATACAAACAATAATGTAGTATACGATACACAGCCTGGTGCACCGATAACAGCATCTCCCACAACTCCGTTAGGAGGAGGATCCTTTATCATCCATTAATCATGATTTATTTTATACCTAAAGTGTGCAAATGATTCAATGAAAGAATTTTGATGTTGAACTATCTCCAACAAATCATAAAGCACGATATTACGAAGTTGTGTTCAGTTTTTGTGCATAGGAGAAGGGCTTTACCTTTTTAATCTGATTAATTAATCACTTTGCACTTTTGTAATTATTGGCAATTTACCTACAGTATATTTTCTAGTTCAATCACATGGAAAATGCCCTTAAAAAGATGACACTGGAAATTCGTTTACTATGATTACAGAAAAGTAGGTAACCCCAAGTCTTTTGATGATGTAAAGTCGAACGCAGGTAATTTCACTGAATTATAATTGTAATACAATATGAATTCAAACCTGCAAAACCCACAAATGAGGATAATCTGGAATCTCTGCTAATCCATTGATATCGGCAAGATTTATTGTCAAATTTGTAGAGAAACAAATACGAACAAAAAATGGTAACGAGATTGACAAACTAGGTTAGATATATCTGTCCTGATTAAATCTGATAAGAACATGCCCCAAGGAACACACAAAAGTAGATCTGTTGACATATTACATGAAATTGTCCAATACCAGCAAATTATAGATTCGCTTAGGGTGGAAATACATGAATACAAGAAAACACTTGGCTCCATATCGCCCCAAATTACCCAGTATCAACAGGTCATAGCCTCAGTCAAGTCGGAGATTGCTCAATATCAAAGTAAGATTGCTGATATCACATCTCAAAATACCCAATACCAGCAAATTATAGATTCGCTTAGGGTGGAAATATACGAATATCAAAGCAAGCCTGATACTGTGATTTCTGAACAAGCGCAACATGAGAACATGGATTTGCCAGGTGACGAGATTGAATACAACAACGACTCACCTCAAACTTTATCACACGAGGATACTCAGGATGAGCAAACCCTTCAATCACTTAGTCTACACATTGCCAAATTAAAAAGAAATTTAGAATCAATCATTTGATTGTTATTCAATTTTCAGGAAATAAATGTACTATTGAATGTGTGGTGTCAAGTTGGCTAAATATACCATCTATTTTTTTTGAATCTATTTTCCTAACTAACTAGGTTATGAGCTATGATGGATAATTATATTTCCGCCACCAAGCACAGCAGTTGGGTCTACACTGTCAGGTGCGTTTAAGAGATTATCATATACTAAACCGTTATTAGAATCAGTTATCTTTATTCTAAACTTGTCAATTCCTCCGCCACCATTTATTGCACCATCAATTGCAGTGAGCATGAATTTGTAGCTGCCTGCTCCATTTATTGTGCCAGTGCCCTTGTACTGGGCCTTTGCTCCCGCAACTACAAGCCAATCATAACTTGTAGAGTGAAAGTTAAGGTTGGCAACTTTGAAGTTAAATTCTGTATTTCCCGTTGGAACATCTGCTCCATTTTGATACTTGGAATTAAATCCAAAAGTGGCTTTTCCTGTCAGCGAAGGATTGGCGTAATATGCACCTGGAGGTGAGTTTATCCAACCGCTTCCTGTTACAAATGCACCGTTTGGATCATAGGCTACTACATATTGGAACTGTTTGGTTGCTGTAGTACCGTCGCTGTTATTTACTGTCAGTGTTATAGTATACACTCCTGGTGTAGAGTAAGTATGAGTATCCTGGACAGAACCAGAACCGCCAGACTCTGTCACCGTACCTGTACTAGTGGTACTATCTCCCCAATCCCAACTTGCTGTATGGGTATCATCTGAATCATCT
>MNFB01000066.1:2394-9163 GCA_001917995.1 Thaumarchaeota archaeon 13_1_40CM_4_38_7
AACCAGAACCGCCAGACTCTGTCACCGTACCTGTACTAGTGGTACTATCTCCCCAATCCCAACTTGCTGTATGGGTATCATCTGAATCATCTGTAAATGTGTCACTTGCAGTAAACTGTGTGTTTACTTGAATTGGGTTTGGTACCATTATAGTACCTAGTACAGCTGGATCTGTATCATCGGCTGAAGTGAGTGTGGCAATAACTGAAACCGTATTATCACCATAATTTGCAACATAAATGTCATTGTTGTGTGGATCAAACGCAATTCCATATGGATTGTTACCTACTGGTATAGTGGCTGTAACGGTATTAGTGGAATCATCAATGACTGAAACGTTATGGCTATCATAATTTGTAACATAAATGTCATTGTTGTGTGGATCAAACGCAACTCCTATCGGGCTAATATTTACTGGTATAGTGGCTGTAACGGTATTAGTGGAATCATCAATGACTGAAACTGAATGACCGTTAACATTTGCAACATAAATGTCATTGTTGTGTGGATCAAACGCAATTCCAAAGTACGGAGTTTGACCTACTGGTATAGTGGCTGTAACGGTATTAGTGGAATCATCAATGACTGAAACTGAATCACCGTTAACATTTGCAACATAGATGTCATTGTTGTGTGGATCAAACGCAATTCCTCCTAGATTGTTACCTACTGGTATAGTATCAATAACGGTATTAGTGGAACCATCAATGACTGAAACTGAATCACCTAAATAATTTGCAACATAAATGTCATTGTTGTGTGGATCAAAAGCAATTCCAAATGGATTGTTACCTACTGATATAGTATCAATAAGGGTATTAGTGGAATCATCAATGACTGAAACTGAATTTCCATTATAATTTGTAACATAAATGTCATTGTTGTGTGGATCAAACGCAATTCCTCCTGGATTATAACCAATTGATATAGTGGCTGTAACAGTATTAGTGGAATCATCAATGACTGAAACGTTATGGCTATCATAATTTGCAACATAAATATCATTTTTGTTTGAATCAAACACAATTGGCTCTGGACCACTACCCACTGGTATAGTGGCTATCACAGAGTCTGCAAACGATGATTCTAGGCTAGGTAGAGCAATTATACATGCAACTAAAACACCAAACACTATATCAACTGCTAATTTGGTAGGATACAAGATATGTCTAATTTTTAATGTTGAATAAATAAGATTTGCTCACAGTCTGCTCAGTACCATTTACTACTTATCACATAATCAATTGGCAATAAAATATAGGAAAAAGATAAACGTAGAAATTTTTTAAAGATCTACGAATCTTTCAAGAATATCAATTCCTCTTTCAGTTATAACCATGTAATGAGCATTGTCATAAATCATTTCTACCCAACCCAATAATTGCATCAGGTTTAGGTATTTTATACAATTGTTGTAATTAAGACCAGTTTGTCCTGCCAGATTAGTTCTATTGATATAACCATTTTCACGTAACACGGAAAGCATTTTCTTTAGCACCTTAATTTTGACGGAGGTCGCACACGATTTTTCATTATACTTGTCCAAGGGTGATTCAGAAATCATTTTTGCACAGATCTCCTTTTGCGCTGACATTCTTATTTCTGGAAATTTTTCCTTGTTCGGCACCAATTTATTTCATTAACAATGTTAGAACTATGCCTTATAATATTATCTTGATTTACGAGCTTAGTATTTGTTATCTTAGCTAAATGCCCATCAATTTTGTGTCTAGGTATAGGACAATTCTTCTGCATCTTTTTTTGCTAGGTAATTTTTCAAGTCTTGGCTGGTCTAGCTTGACTGCGTCACAACAAACTTCCACAGTTATGACAAAACTTTGCATTCAGCCTTTTTGTAATTCCACAACTAGGACAATTTTCAGCTTTATTTTGTAGAGAGGAAATAATGGGTTTTATTTGCGAAGAATCCTCCTTTATTGTACTCGAATTAGGTGAAATCATACTCTGCGTGTCAGATAATGAAGTCGATGTCATTATATTCGAAGGTTGGAGATCATATTCTTTGCTAAGTTCCTCTAGTAATTGCCTGATTGGTTTAACCTCTATTGATTGAATAATTGGTTCAACCTCGTTTGATTGAACAACGGGGGTGGATTCTTCTCTTGATTCATCAATATCAGACTTGACCTTTTTTGATTTGGTAGCACTCTGTTCCATCTCTTTTTGCCAATAGTATGATACCAAGTACTCCATTGTCTTTTTCAATCCAAGTCCAAGCTTGTCAGAAATTGCCTTTAATTTGTTATATTGTTCAGCACCTATTGGAACACTAATTCCCATGAAATCAGTTGTTTTATATTCATATAAGATTTAGTACGTAAGCCAAGCATACATCGAAAACATGCGTATTATTCCCAATACTTTAGGTCTTATACGAATATAAAAACAATAACAGGCAAGATGGAAAAATAAGAGGTTGGATATGAATCAGTTTTGCAAGATTCCTATCTTATATTCTTGTTATATGTCTGGTTTGCCTGACACAACAATATGTAATAATGTTTATTGAAAAAAAGGTAGACCGTCTAAAACTAGTCTAGAAATATTTTTGCAGATTTCTAATTGACGCACAAATTTGTGCAAAATTGCGCTATTTTGTACCAGAATGGAATCTAAAGAAAGACTCTCTGCCACTGTGGACGCAAATATGCCATTAAAATTCCGTCCTCCTAATCTCCAAAGCAAGATTTACTATCTTTAGACATGTTCGATGGGATTTTGGGTAAACCTGAGCTATCTTCCCCAATCCTAATTGTGTCCCAAAAAATCCCCATCATCGAACAATTATTGGCAGATAGCACAGGTTTCATCCAATCGGCATGTAATAGGGAGGGAATGATTTTTTGAACAAACAAGTTCTTTCCCTCTATCTTATTTTTTTGATCTCTGCATCCCTACCAGCTGCTGCCAGCGCTGACCTAATGTCTCCAGCACAACAAGAAAATATTTCTGAAAAAGAAAAATCTCTGCAAACAATTGAAGATAAACCTGCACCACGACATTTACAAATCGTAATTAGTGAAAATGTAGGAATCGGATCTAATGATGTACCGCCACCGGATCAAAAAATACCATCTACAAAAAGAATCGTAGGTGATATCAAAGCTATTCATCTATCTGAAAAAGTAGTTGTTTCTTCAAATGATTCTGATGCGCCATCATTTGCATTAGCAAAAAGAGCTTATGATGTACAAGCTACAATGGATAGAATTTCAAATTATGACAGGATCAGATTAAACGGCAGAACGCTTGTTGTAGACAATCCTTTGGTAAATGACCAGCCAGTAATCAAACTATCTTCCTTTGACCAGGCAATTTTTCATCAAAATTACAATTTAGAAAATGATTTTGCGAATATATTCAGTAAATCATTTTCTGCTAAACCAGCAATAACAGAAATTTCTCCTGGTACAAATAACGTAATCACGTTATTCATCAATATCGTCGGTGTAACGGAACATGGCATCGCGTTGTTAGCGCACAATTCCATCAACACGGAAAATCCAATAATATTTTTGTTATTGGTTCCTCTTTCGGGGTATATCTTAATTAAATCGAGGGAGGAAAAACTTCAATTTTCAAAATCCAAACAATTTTTATCATTTTGTTGTATTACATTGCTTTTGTCGTCAATGGTGTTAACACCAATATCTATTTCATCAAATTACTGGAATAAAGCATATGCGGAACCTGATAACAGTACGAATTCAATTTCAAAAACCACGACTGACTCTAGCGTAAATTCAAACTACACTAATATCATGCCTAATGTTATTCCACAGTTTCCGGTTATCAACTATTCAAATACTAATTCGTCAACGATATCGAGTCTAAATCCTACTCCATTGACAAATGCAAAATCTGTATCATCAGACCAACTCGGCACAGATAATGTAGCTACTACCAACGCCACATCAAACCCTACCAATCCTGTTTCAAAATCAGCCTACGATAATTCCACTGTCTTGGAGGGTACAATTGTTGATGATACAGTCACTAGTACAGCATCTTACCACGTGACAAATCCTACAGTATCTCTATCGGAAGAGATTGCTGTTACAGATATAACTACAACAGTTCACCGCACGCTAAATCCTGTAATCTCTCTGTCTGAAAATATAGCCATTACAGATATCGTAACTACATCTTATCATACACCAAATCCTACAACCTTGCTATCTGAGGGAATAGTTATGGTAGATGCTGTATCTGCTGCACAGCGCTTTATCATTCCAAATGCAACTCAATCATGGCAATTTGGTTCTACAAATCAAACAAAGAGTGTAGGAGATACAGAATTAGTACAAGAACCAAATGGAACCTCATTAAAGTTGGGTGGGTCAGGATATCTGACTCAAAATGTTAATGCAACCAAGAGTTTATCAGCACTTACATTATCTGCATGGGTCAAGCCAGATTATAGCCAAGGTTCTCCACAATTTACGGTAATAAGTAAAGAGAATACATTTCTACTTGCCGTTAATAATATCATACCACCAACCAAGCAAGCCGTATTTTCTGTATTTGATGGCATAAAGTGGCAAACCGTAGAATCAAATAGTTCAATTCCAGAAGAATGGACCCACCTTGTTGCTACGTTTAATGGTTCGTCAATTGCTATATACATAAACGGCAAACTGGAATCTACTCTTCCAACAAGTGGTATTCCTACATTATCAGTTGATGGCAAACTAACAACGAAAACAGTAGATTCCATATCATCTAATGCGGATATAGTCATAGGTGCATATTATAACACAATAAGAAACGTTCCTCAGAACGAGTTTTCTGGTCTTATCAAAGACGTCAACTTGTATGATTCGCTTCTAAACCCATCACAGATTCAACGAATATACGAACAAAATAATATAAGACTAAATTCCATCGTATCCAATTCCACTGGAATTTACAACAACTCTACCATTGTAGACCAAGTTACTGTATTAGATACGATAAATCTAAGACTAAATACCACCACATCTAACTCCGGAATTTACAACTCTACATTTGTAGATCAAGTTAGTTTGGTAGATTTGGTGAATATAAGACTAAATTCCACTGCATCTAATCCTACTGGAATTTACAACAACTCTACCATTGTAGACCAAGTCAGTTCACAAGATACAGTAAATCTGGTACTAAATTACACATCTACTGGAGCAAATTCCATCATGTCCATCATTCCAATACTCAAAAGTGAAAAAGAAGGTTTCCTTATAACTGAAAACCCACAACTTCAATTCCAGTATCTTGACAATTCTACACTCCTCAAGCAGACCCAAAAAGAGATCACAAAAGACCTAGCACAGCTAGATAGCGTTGAAGGAAATCTAAACAAAACGGAATCAGTTCTTAATGCAACTCACTCGGTACCAATTATTACATCTGAAAAAATTAACCTAGCTCAAGAAAAGATTGATGATGCTCAACGACAAGTCCAAGATGCACAGCAACAGATCCAGCTAGCACTAGTACAACCTCAAGACCAGTCTGTAGTTGACGATGCATTAAAGCAGACCCATGAAGCTCTAGCACAAGTACAAGAAGCAAAACAAGAGATTCAGCAAGCAACAAATCAAGTACCAGTTACAGGAAATCTTACCAAAACAGTTGATGAAATAAAACAAGTTACGACACAAATTAGTACTGACAATCAAACGGTGCAATATGGTAAATGGAATGGAAATAATGAAACAGTTACGATTTCAGTCATAGGACCTGATGGAAAACCAATTTCCACACAACCACAGATAGAACAGATAGTAGAAGGAAAATTCAACATTACTCTATCTTCTACAAGAGATGCAAGACCTGGTGTATATACTGTAAAGACTACGTTAGTGAAGGATGGCAAGACTTACACAGCTGAGGACCAGTATGCATGGGGTCTGGTATCCCTTAACACGCAAAAAAGCATCTACAAACCAGGGGAAGTAGCTAATTTCATCATAACTGTACTTGATAATGGCGGACATTCAGTATGTAACGCAACTATTGTAATGAATGTGCACGATCCCTCCTCCAATGTAACAACTCTAACATCAGAAAATGGAATTACACCGGATCCAGAATGTGGATTGTACAACGCACACTATACAACAAAATCTGAAGGAAACTATACAATAGACATGACTGCACAGAATCCCTCTGGGACTGCTGCCTTTAGTACATCGTTTTCGGTTCAAAATTCTTATTCGTTTGATATAGTAAGAACTGCTCAAAGCAAGATTGATCCTGTTGATAATCCTAATCTGTTTAACGTAACTGTAGATCTCCGATCATATGTTAACACAAGCTCTGTAACTATTCAGGAATCAGTCCCCTCCGTCTTTAATGTAACTACCGATGCAAATGTAAAAACTGTTGGAGATACCAAAGTTCTAACATGGAACAAAGATTTAGTTGGTAACAAGACATCAATACAATACTCCTATTCTGTTCCACTAGAATTTCCAAGATTGTATGCACTAGGACCTATGCAAATTACTTATGAAAAAAATCAGACTTTTACTGAGGCAAGGCCATGGTTTGTGGCAAATGACCCAAATAATTTCAAAGATAGCGCAGGTACAGGTAACCTCGCTGCGTGTTCAGGTGCCAAAACAACTGTATCTACGCTACAGACAGGATTCCTAGCTGGAACTAACCTGATCATCGCTCCAGTTCAGTTAACAACAACTGATGCTTCCACGGACAAGGCCAATGTCTATATCTATAGGGGAGCTACGCTTTTAGCAAATAACACTTT
>MNFB01000073.1:0-3209 GCA_001917995.1 Thaumarchaeota archaeon 13_1_40CM_4_38_7
TGAATCTTTTCTACACTACTCATTTTTTCACCTAACATTACTATATACAGTACTAAATTAAAATTTTGTCAGTTTCAAACTAGGACATAAAATAGTTTAACCCGGGTATCAAATTTCAAAACGCAAAAAGGCACGTCTTTTGGTGAACAAACTGCGTTACTTGCTAATGATAAGTAATACTAGTACCTACTTGTGCTAAAAATGGCTGAAACTGAATCAAACAAGAAGACAAAGTGGATTATAGTCTCAATCTTTATCATTGTTCTTTTAAATACGTATTTTAACCTAGAAAAATTTCCTAGCTACTATTGGTCTGAAGGTGTTCCGTGACAAGATTCACAAACATACATGGCTCTTCCAGGTTGTGTAACAAGTAGCCTTAGTTCTCGGTGTTTCGCACATAAAGGGCAGTAACCAAAATCCAACTTATTATCTGTAATCTAGAGGAAGTAACTCACTTGCCATTATGGTTCCTTTTCTGTAACTTGTTTTGTTTTGTCCTCTTTTGATTTTTCTTTTTGAATTGCTCTTTTGGTACTTTCTAGATATGCTATGGTAGTTCCCAAGTTTCCAAATCCCATTGAATTAAGTGATTCTGAGGGAACCATTACTATGGTATTGCCTTGTACCTTGATTGATTCGTACAGCATGTTGGATTGCCTTAACGCATAGGCAACAGGGTTTTCGGCGTATACCTGTGCAGCTTCTTCAAATTTTTTTGCAACTAGCACTTCGGATTCTCCATATGTTACCCGTGCACTCTTCTCACGCTCTGCCTGAGCCTGCATTGACATTGCAGATTCCAGCTCTTGCGGAATGATAACCTGGCGAATCTCAACTCCAGTTACTTCGACACCCCAGTTACTTGCTTCACTTTCTATTATGGTTCTAACATGAGAGTTGATCTCCTCTCTCTTTGAGAGTATATCTTGGAATAATGAAGAGCCTATATTGTTACGAAGTGTAGTCTGGGAGACTTGCTGGATCATCTGGTTAAAGTTTTCCACATTTAGTATGGCGTCTTTAGCCCGCGCTTCAATTATTTTATAACGAAGAATTGCGTCAATTGTTACTGGGACATTGTCTTTTGTAAGCATCCTTTCTGCCTTGAATTCGCTTACTTTTTCTCTGATATCCACTACCAAAATATTGTCTGCAAAAGGCAATCGTGTCTGTATCCCTGCCCCCACCTGTCGGTTGTATTTTCCAAGACGGAGTATTATCGCCCTTTCATATTGTTTTATTATCATAAGAAATGATGAAATAATAATTGCAATTCCAGCAGCTATTGCAAGATAGAGTATTGCATCGGTTTGAGAGTAAAGACCAGCACCGATACCTATGAGTAGAATTAGTATCCCTAGTATGACATGAGCACCAGATCCTTTTTGAGTTACTAATTTGTACGCAAAATCATAAGGTTGGTAACCACTAGACAATATCTTTGCCTCATACTATGAAAACGGCAGTTAGATTTAAAGTCCAAGCTAGGTTTTCCTAGTCAATTTTTCTCGATATCGTCTTCTGTAAGGTTTTTTATACTTTTTTCTCTCCCGATTGTGATGTCTTATTTTTTTAGCAATAATTTATGAGCTCCAAATGAAGCAAATAAGTTTCTGGCTAGCGTCATAATCATGTTAATGGTTTGTTGCAAATATGACATCTTACTGCTTTTGAGTCCTAAAGCAGTCTAGAATTCATGTCAATTTCTCCGAAGGCGACTTTTTTCGTCATTTTTTTGCTTTTCGTCTCTCTGAGTAATGCGTATGGTTCCAGCACGCAAGGGAGCCTTCACGTTTTTGCCCATAACAACAGAACACTTGATCCCATTTCAGGTGCCACTGTGACAATAATTGATGGCCCCAATTGTCAAAACTCTGGAACCGCGGTTACTGACTCGTCAGGGGTTGCGATGTTTCCAAATTTGATTCAAGGAACTTACCAAGTAAAAGTTGATGCAATTAATTATACAACTCAAGTAGCAAGCGGGGCAGTTTCTGCATCTGAATCTGACACCGACGTGTATTTGGATCCTGACTTGTCTACGCAAAAACTCACAGTTTCAGTAAATACAGGTGGAAGCGTCATATTTGTCAGCGGGTTTGCGCAGACTTTCTCCATTTCAAATGGAGCCACACAAACATTTTCCGTACCCAGTGACACTCGTATCGTGCTTCAAACTTCGCCTTTTATTCCACACTCATCATGTGGAAGCATATCAGAGAATCATTTTACCGGATGGACGGGGACTATAGCTAGCCAGGATTCCCAGTTGTCATTTCCCATGGCAAGTGATATGAGTGAGATTGCAAGTTTTGCACAGGGTTATGGCTTGCCTTCTGCTACCAAACCAAGTACTGCGCCTTTGCAGACAGACAACCAAATACCTGCTGTTCCCAATGTCATTTCTGTATCAGCTGACAAGTTATCTTATACTTATGGTGACCACATAACGATATCCGGCCAAGTAAGTAAGATAATTTCAAGTTATCCTGTTATTATTAGAATCCAGGCACCAAATGGAAATTTGATATCAGCACAGCAGCTAACAGTCTTGCCTGATAACACATTTTCTGGAACAATCATCGCAGGTGGAAGTTCATGGGCAGAGGATGGAACCTATACTGTTTTAGCTCAATATGCCCCCAAGTTTGATTCTTCGCAATCTAGCTTTGAGTTTACAAAACCAAGTCCTGTGATACTACAGCCGCAGACAACTCCAGAAACTGTACAGCAGCCTACAACTCAATCAAGTCAGCCCCAGGCAGAGCCAATCAAACAGCAATCCTGGTTAGCAATGCCTCTCTGCCAGTAGACATTCAGTCGCTTGCCGCCATACTAGCCATAATAGTAGGAATTTGTGGCGCTATAGCGTATCTTGTAAGAAAATCAAAAGAAATCACGGCTAGAACTGCCCAAGCCTGAATACCATTGTTGTCAGTATTGGGAATGACAAACAACGCCTAATTAGATGTCACTAGTAGTATAATGTCGAGATGAGTTCGTCTAATATACAAATAACCAAGATTATTGACCCCCCTAATACCAAAGCATTAACTGCTTCTTCTAAAGAGAAAACATCTCCTAACAATGCAAAACCCGCATATGAAAGACTGACCGATAAACTGCAAGAAAACTTTCATATTTCATATCTGATTGTTATGAAACCAGAAGCTCAGACTACGCCAGATGTTAAAGTCTGATGTGCG
>MNFB01000073.1:3240-14847 GCA_001917995.1 Thaumarchaeota archaeon 13_1_40CM_4_38_7
CATACTCCAGGCAAACAGGTTCACATGATGCCAGGATATGATTCCAGACAAGAGATCATCCCGTTTGCCTGTTATAATAATAGGCTTTTCTGACTAAAAAGGAACGCGTACGATTTACCAACAGCATGAGCATTATTCAGGATTAGCAGGAAATTTTGTAAAAAAGATGGAAGGGTCTTAAGGTGACCTAGGCTTATTCGTTGTTGCATTAGTTCGAAAGAAATAGTTACAGAAGAAGAATACTTGAAGGTTCGTAGTCTATACCTAGATAGGATCATTTTTTGAACTTTACGACCATTCTTATTGAGCATGTATGTAGTGAATACATGCAGGCGTGTTGCAAGGTTAGATTCAGTTTTACTACAGTAAATTCACGCTATTATGCAGGCGGAAGAACCGACCCTTTGATTATTTTCCTAGATATAGAAAAAAAGCTGCCCCCCCACATCAAAAAAGTCCAGTATTATAAAGACAAAAGCTCTTTCAAAGTATCTGCGGAATATTCTATCAATTATGATGATTCCGATCTTCCAAAACTAAAAGAGGATTCTTTTGCAAGGTTCATGGGCAAAGACCCATACGAAGAGTTGCTTGAAGATGACATTGGTCTAGTAAGAGACCTCATAAAAAAGACCTATGGGGTATCAAAGGACGAGAATAATAAAATTGAATACAAAATAATTTTAGACGGTCCTAATTTAATCACGGTTTAGCTGACCCAATGCGAAATAATTTGCTCTTAAAAAAATACATATTTGAGCTTAAGCGTAAATCTGTAATATTATCAAGCAAGCACAGACTGGTGCTATCTCTTCGAGCAAAGCTCAGAGACAGAAAACGAAATTATACGGAATATTCCCAAATTCTGGGCTATTTGCAAGAACAGGAAAGAAAGGAAAATCAAATCGAAAAACAGTGGTATGGCATCAAGAAGAAAATTATAGAGCTTGAAAAAAAGCGAACATAGAGACAATTTCTTTGTACAAGTCTGCTCACATTTACAATTGGTATTGCGTAGTCCTATACAAGACTACGAAATGAATTGTTTGTATCTCATCGTTAGAAGATTATAATACAACGGCATACTGATCACAGAATATGGTAATAAAGTCAATCAATCCAGCCACTGAGCAAGTTCTGGCAGAATACGAGAATATGACAAAAGAAGAGTTGGCAAACATAGTAAAAAATGCAAGGACCAGATTTTCAGATTGGAAAACTGACATCAAGAGAAGAGCAGATTTTCTTCACATTTTTGCCGACGTACTAAGAAAAAACAAACAGCACTTGGCAAAAGTTGCGACAAGCGAGATGGGAAAAGCGATAAAGGAATCTCTATCAGAGGTGGAAAAATGTGCTTGGGTAATGGAATTTTATGCAGACAATGGTCAGGCCTTTTTAAATGATGAAGTGGTAAATACGGATGCAAGAAAGAGTTTCATTGCATTTGAGCCCATTGGAGTAATTGGGAGCATAATGCCCTGGAATTTCCCGTACTGGCAGGCGTTAAGATTTGCAGCACCCTCGTTAATGTCTGGAAATACCGTTGTTTTGAAACCTGCAAGCGTAACAATGAGATGTGGAATCGAGATTGCAAATATGTTTAAAAAAGCTGGCACGCCTGATGGCGTTTTTCAAACAGTTGTTGGAAATTCATCAATTGCTGAACAATTAATAGATTCTGATGTTAATGCGATAACCTTTACAGGAAGTAACGTGGCTGGTGCAAAAGTTGCTCAACGCGCAACAGGGAAAATAAAAAAATGTGTTCTTGAGCTTGGCGGAAGCGATCCTTTCATTGTATGCACTGATGCAGACGTTGAAAAAGCATCTACTGGTGCAGTAAAGGGACGTTTCATTAACTGTGGGCAGAGCTGCATTGCATCAAAGCGGTTCTTTGTGACAAAAAATCTAGCCCCCGAGTTTATTGAAAAATTCACTCAAAAAGCCGAGAAGTTGAAAGTGGGTGATCCTACATCTGAGGAAACAGACATGGGTCCGCTTGTCAACTTGGATGGCCTTGAAAAGATAGAGGAACTTGTACGTGATGCTACAAGCAAGGGCGCAGAGATACTAGCGGGCGGAAAAAGATTGCACAGCAAGGGGTATTTTTACGCTCCCACACTTGTTGGAAAGGTGACTTCTGACATGAGAATTGCTCAAGAAGAAGTGTTCGGTCCGGTGGCTCCAATCACTATAGTTGAAAACGAGAGAGAAGCCATAAAGCTTGCAAACGAATCTCAGTTTGGCCTCGGGGCAAGCATTTGGACACAAGATTTAGACAAGGCAGGAAAATTATCAAGACTTGTCGAGTCAGGAATTGTTACCGTAAATAACGTAGTAATATCTGATCCACGAATTCCCTTTGGCGGAGTAAAGCAGAGCGGTTTTGGAAGAGAGCTTTCAAGATACGGTATGTTGGAGTTTGTCAACATAAAATCCGTCAGATTTTACGATCAACTAGTTATCAATCACCACGTTGAATAGAATTTCAGGCAGGACTAAATTTAAGACCTTTTGGAATCATTAAAAAACTTAGAAAGGTCATATACCATAATCCATAACATGGGCTTAGATGAAAATGCCAAAAAGGCTGTTGCACTTCATAAAAGACTCAAAGGCAAAATAATCATTACCGGTAAGATTTCAAAACTACGGCGCAGCGAGATACAGTTGATTTATACCCCAGGCGTTGCTGCAGTATGCGAAGAAATCTATCATCACGCGGGGAAAAAGTATGAGCTTACCTCCAAGGGAAACAATGTGGCAATAGTGACTGATGGTACAAGAATTCTTGGTTTAGGTAACATTGGTCCATATGCGGCCCTGCCAGTGATGGAAGGAAAAGCTGTCTTGTACAGAGAATTTGGCGGCATAAGCGCATTTCCCCTATGCTTGAATGTAACAAAAAAAGAGGAAATAATTTCTACAATTAAAGCAATTGAGCCTGCATTTGGTGCAATAAATCTTGAAGACATAGAATCGCCCAAAGTGTTAGAGATTTCTGAAGCACTAGAAAATTCTCTTTCTATACCAGTGTTTCATGACGATAGGCATGGAACATCAGTTGTCGCACTTGCAGCATTATTGAATTCGCTCAAGCTTGTAAAAAAACAATTACGTTTAATCAAAATAATTGTTGCTGGTGCAGGCTCTGCAGGTTATGGGATTACAAAGTTGCTAGTTGCGGCAGGGTGTAAAAATGTCATTGTTACGGATTCTGACGGTGCAATTTACAAAGGAAGGATTGGGAACATGAACAAATATAAAGGCGAGCTAGCAAAAATCACAAACCCAAAAAGAGAAAAAGGAAAGCTCCCTGACGTAATGAAAAATGCAGATGTCTTCATCGGAGTATCAGGCAAAAAGAACCTAGTAAATCCTCGTTTAATTAAGGAAATGAGCAGAGATCCTATAATATTTGCATTGACAAACCCTGATCCAGAGATTAAACCTGAAATTGCAAAAAAAGGTGGTGCCAAAATAATTGCAACTGGTAGCTACCTGTATCCTAACAAGGTTAACAACGCGCTAGTGTTTCCCCACCTTATGAGGGTTATACTGGATAGAAGAATAAGTAAGATAACTGCGGATTTGCTGCTTGCAACAGCTAAAGCCATTGCAGGTACAATATCGGAAAAAAACCTTGATTACAACAATATTATTCCTGATATGTACGATAAACGAATCCAAAAAAATATCGTTCAAGCATTGTCACATCTGCACTTGAAATAGACTATTTTATTTGCAGATCATTAGCTTTTGTTAGTTTGTCTCCAAATTCTTTTTGATAATTTTGGCCACGTTTCTTATTGTCACGCTACTTACTCCAGATGCCTTGGCTATATTTCCCTGGGTCTTTTTTTCTTGGTTTAACAAGGCTGAAATGTAAAGTGCAGTAGCTGCCAAAGTAACTGGATTTTTACCATCAGTTACGCCTTTTTCCTTTGCCTTTTGTAGTATTTCTAATGCCTGTCTCCTTGTTTTCTCACTCAAGCCAACGTTACTTGATATTCTTGTCACAAATTCCGATGAGTCATATGATTCTGGGTGTAGTTCCAGTCTGCTAACTAGCAGCCTATAATCTCTTGATAATTCTCTGACAGTTAGGTTTGCAGCTTTTGCAATATCATCTAGTGTTCTTGGTACACCCAATTCCCTGCAGGAAACATAAAGTGATGATGCCATTATACCAAGAATAGTTCTCCCAGAAGTCATTTTTTTTGATAATGCCTTTCTGTAAATATATGCGGCCCTTTCTATTACGGTATCTGAGAGTTCTAGTTTTGACTGCATCATTCCAAGTGTACCAAAAGCTGATTTCATATTTTTCTCTTTATTGTGTGCCTTGCTTCTGCCATCCCAAGTCCTGAGCCTGTGAAATATCATCCTCATATCAGATGAAAGATAGTTTCCCAGTGCGTCCCTATTCTGGCGGTCTATAACCGTAGCTAGACCCCTATCATGTAGTGATAAAGTGGATGCAAGACCTGTCCTAGTTTTGTTAGTGTATTCCTCCATCGAATACGATCTTTCCGCTGGACCAGGATCTTCTACCTTGTCTACAAGAACGGTACCACATCCTGCGCACAAAATTTCGCCGCGGATACTGTCTGTTACAAATGGCCCGTGAGCGCCACCGTTTTGTTTGCATACGTCTGGTCTTTCCTCTACCAGTAATTCTTGTCCATTTGATTGCTTATTAACTATCATTTGTATAGTAACTATATGCAGGTAACCTATATAAATAGCAAAGTGAACATCTTGAAATCAGATTAACTTTTGGTAAGTTAACTTGTTTTGATCCTTTCAATTTTTTAAAATCTCAGGAGCTCTGACGTAAACTTCCTTGAGTGGATGAGGTTTGCCATCTTTGAAGACATCTTTGGCGAAATACTGCATGGAATAGGCAGCCATGGCTTCAAGCACCGGTTTGAGTGCCCTTCCCTTTTGGGTTATGGAGTATTCAATCTTGACTGGCATTCCAGGATAGATACGCCTCTCAATAATGCCGTTTTTCTCCATTTCGCGTAATCTGGCAGAAAGTGTCTTTGGATTTATTCCTTCTATAGAAGCTAAAAACTCGTTGAATCTAGTCTGGCCAAGTCTTGTCATGTTTCGCAGTATATGTACGGTGAATTTCTTTCCAATTATCTTAAACGTGTTGTCTATAGGGCATGACTTCATGGTATCAAGCAAGATCTTGCATTCTTCTTCTTTCAACTTACCAAATCCTCACTTGATATCAACATAGATACTTTCCATCTTATATACTTACCTTTGTATAGTAACTATAGAAAGTAGATGAGTAAAACACAACACGAACACAAGTGGACTATTGTATCGCACCACTGGCAATGCGAGACCTGCGGGATGACGTATGGTTAGGGAGATACCAAGTTGTCTCTAACCATACCATCAAACCTACAAAGCAGATCATCAAAGGATTAGGTATAGTACTCAGACGTTTTGTATTAGATTTTTAATAATCCAAAATCACGCTAGCTTAGACCACGTCAAATGTGAAATTCTTGTGTGCTGGAATAAAACCATCTTTTGTTGCATCAATTCCAACTTGAAAAGATCCAGGCTTAGAGTTACTGCTTATAGTCCATGACAAGCTATACTCGCCTTTAGAATCAGTTACTCCGGTAAAGTCTTTTGCGGTATAACCTAAAGCGTCTACCACATGCACTGTTACTGACGCACCAGATACAGGATTTGCTCCGTCTGATACTTCGACTATCATGGATTGTATGGTTCCTCGCTTGATGTAGTCATGCTCTGCTAAATCAATGCGTAATGACATAGATGTAGTATCAGGTTTTGCTCCGAGGTTTTGTACTGGAACGGTATTTTGTACTGCAATGGTTTTGTTATACCATATAGTTCCATTTGGCAAAATCACACCTATACTAGATACCGGATGAATCTCAGCCAACCTATCATGCTCTAAATCAAGTACATACGAGCCTGTTGCAATAACATGTGTGCCAACAGGTGGAATGTTTACAATACTAGTCCACCCCTGGCATGATTGTACAGCGTCTTGCAGCTGTGAGGGGTTTTGGCAGATTGTTTCAAGTACGATATTTCCATGTTGCTGGTCCACATTTGCCTGGTTTACCATAAACTTGTAGTTTGGGTCTAGTGCCAGTCTAATTTGGTAATCCCCGTTTGGTTGTGGTGTTAATTCTTTTATGGTTCCTGAAACCTGCGTACACATCTCCAAAATGTTGAGTCTCTGTGGGTGGTATACGTGGTCCCAAAGTGTAGGGTCGCACTGGACTTGGTCTGCTTGTATGTTTGTAACAATAATTCCAGATTCTACTAGATACTCTATCCCTTTTACAAATTCCAAGTCTGTTATTTTTCCTTCCGACCAATATTTTGCATTGTTTTTAATCCATGACGGGATTGAGCTTGTTTGTGATGGGCTAGGTTTTGTCTGAGGAATCTTCATTATTCCTTGGTTGACTAGATACTCGATTCCTTTAGTAAATTCAGAATCTTGGATTTGTCCTTGTGACCAGTATTTTGCATTGTTTTTAATCCAGCTTGGAATACTTTGTTCCTGAGCCGCTGTAGATGAAATACCGAGTAGGATTACTAGCGATATGCCTAGAATTAAAGAGAGTACGAGGTTTTTTGTCAATTTACAGTCTAGCTAATCTCTTTTGTTTTAAAATTTACTTCAAATAAATTCATTGACAAAGTGTGAAAATATAATCTATATTTCCAACTTTGGGAGACTAACGCTAAATACCAAAAAATGGTTTAACTGCACATGTATCAAACAACTATAGGACTTGGACATGGAATTATCAGAAATGGTTCTCTGCCCGCAAGTAATGCTGCATCCAACGAGAATGTATTCCTTGATGTAATGACCAAGTTTGGGATAAGCAGGGAAGACTTGAGAAAAATTAAACCAAGTTACGACGACCTGATGGAGATTTACTTTGAATTGAAATATTTTGGCTTTAGTACAAAATACTATCTAATACAAAAACGCCTAGGGGCATAGGTATTTTTGATCGCATCTAGACGACAGTTTTTTTAGTGATGATGTTGGTAAATGAACAATATGTCATCGTCATTGCAAGACATAAAACTTGATGAATTATGCAATTCAATCATTGGGATTAACAAGAACATACAAACTGTTGCTATTATAAACAAACTTGGCAGACCTGTGAAAAAGGTTACAAGAGATGGCAGCCTAAAGCAGCTACCGCAACCAAAAGATGAGATGTTTTTCATGCAATGTGTATTACAAATTTCCATGGGAAAAGAATATGATTCTGAGTATGGCCCCATTAATTATCACTTGCTAGAAAGAGAGAATTTAACGATGATTACATTTCCTATGCGTGACCATGTCATACTGGTGACAGCCAAGAAAGACACTAGCCCAATATCACTTGCAAGAAAGATTGTAACTACAATTAATGGTTATAGTTAGGACTTGAGATTTTGCACTGGTTAGTGTGAGTCTAGTACTCGAATTTGAATCGCAGAGTCTGGTAGTAATCATTATTCTAGAATCAAGGATGATTCTGTGCCGATTTCATTAAGTTATTTTGCAAGGAGCTTATGATTCCTTAATGGCCTCTAAAAATGCTTTATCAAAGAGAGATCTATAGGCAGGATAACAGGTTAGCATCTTCCCATTAGGAATTATCGTAAATGTCATGTTTTCGCAGTTGACATCATATTCTAAATTCGAATTATCAAATTTCCAATCAAAGCCATTTGCAATAGATGGAATAGGATAGCCGTGTCCCCTTATCAGCGTATACGTGTTGTTAGAATAGTCTGTTCTTACCTGAGCATACAAAGCGTTAGGAAAAAGATAGATGACGTTAGGATGACTTGTTATGGCATCAAATTCCCTTTTTGTCACATATTCGTTGTGCAGAACTATAACTTTATGGTATTTTTTTAAAATGTCAGGATTTTTGTCAACTTGAACATCGGTGATATGAGAATAATTTAGTAAAGATAGAACTATGGTAGCAGTCATACTTGCTCCATACCTAGGAACAAATTTGGATGGGATAGGAAGAGTCAAACATTCAGGACCACATTTTTTGTTATAATAGTCGTAAAATCCATGATCACCATATGCACCTTGAGTGAAAATGGGATACACGTATACTACATCTTCAGATGCATTGTTGAATCCAACTTGTTTATAAAAATCGGAGAGGTCAGACCTCTTCGCTACATTAACATACCTGGGATTATTATTTTTGTCATAAGTTATTGTTATATTAAAGAGAAGATCTTTTTTTAAGACATTTAGGGTTGTTTGTTTTCCTTCAATTATTGTAATAAATTGTATATTATCTATGGCTGGTTGTGTATTTCCAGTAATTTTGTCAATTAATGAGCTAACTTTGGATTGCGGTGAAATGCTGATAAGGACTGCTCCTATAGCAATCACGATTAGACCTACTACAAGGATTTTTTTATTTATAAGAGGAATTACCTTGTCTTTGTGCTTAGTCATTTATTCAAATTTTGTATGATCTACTAATAAAGATGGCTAAACAATTGTATCCATTAATTTCTTTCTCCAACAAATCGTAGTCTATGTAATTATCAAGATATGAAAGGAATTGTACGTTAAGGTGATTTTGTTTGCATGTGGGAGACATTAAAATCTGTAGCTGTTTGCATTATAGTGCGTCTGCAATCTTATTGCAATTTCTAGCAAGCTTATCATGTTTTTAGAATCTTTGATTTTGATTTTACCAGGTTCGTCTACTATGTCTAGTTATTCTCAAATAAATCCTAATTTTTTGACTTGCCTTTACAATATTGAACCAATCTGTCGGTAAAATAATTCCAGCCAGCAGTAACCTCTTTGAACAATCTATCTAGCTCTTTAGTAAATCCAGTATGAACCAAAGTAATCCTTGTCTTGTTCTTGCTTATTTCTTCTAAATTCCAAGTCACTATTGTAGGCGGAGCGCGTACCCCGTCTGGGATGTATGTGTCATCGGGTATGAAAGTATAGGATAATTTTTTGTCTGGTACGAATTCTAGAATTTCGCCTTGCAATAAATGATCTTTATCCATTTTTGAAGTTGCGGCAAGAAACATAAAACTCATTTTACCACCTACTCTAGGCTCAAAAATTCCTCTATCCGGAAACCATTGCATGAGATCTTCAATGTTTGTTAATGCCTTGAAGACTATATCAGGCGACGCGTCAATCTCTATTATCTTTCTTACTTCGTTTTCAGTCATTGTGTTTTCTTTTTCTCCTTGTTTTCAACGTACTCTTTTAGAGAATCTAGCTTGTATCCCCACATGAGCTCAAAAAACTTTACTAGCCCCAATGACTGTTTTTGATTCAGAGAATAAAACCTGTTTTGGCCTTCCTTTCGTTCGCTTACAAGGCTCGCATCTCTTAGCACTTTGAGGTGAGTGGACAGAGCTGCTAGTGTAAAATCAAAATGTGTTGCAATTTGACTTGGCGTTTTCTCCCCGTCTTTTAACATTAGTAATATCTGTCTACGGCTATCATCTGCGATGGCTTTCCATGGCGAACCCATTGCATTTTAGTAATTAAGAAACTATTTAAATATTTAACTAATTACATAATCGTATGAATTTAGACATTTTACCTTACAACCATTACGGGACAGCTTGCATGATGCATCACCTTTTGCGAGACGCTGCCAATTAACAATTCTTTAAAAGATGATCTACCTCTTGTCCCCATAATGATAAGATCATAGCTTTTTGCTTTTGCAAGCTCGATTATGACCTTGGCAGGATCGCCTTGCATTATTACTATTTGTATGGGTACGTTATTTTTCGCAGCTTCGGCCCTGTATTCTTCAAGCATTTTCATGGCCTTGTCTTTGAGCTCCTCTATCATTTCAAAGGTGTTGGCGCTGTCACCTCCTACCTCGCACTGTACCACATGAACCAGGTCTAGCTTTGAATTGCATTTTTCAGCAAGATAGACTGATCTGTGAAATGCTTTGCTTGCAGATTCCGAACCATCCACTGCGATCAGTATGTTTGAGAACATCGGCTTGATACGCAGTTGTGGCTAATATTTTTGATCTTGTTTACAGGCGTGACCAATGCCTTTTTGTGCTAGTTTGTCTATATTATAGATAAGATAGGGAATAAACCACATTTGGTGGGCTACGAACCCATCTTGGTGGAAATTTATTCAAATCTATAATTTTTATTACATATTTACTGGATTTTTTCATCTACATCTGACTATTATTCTGTAGCTAATCGTACCAATTCAGAAATTTGCTTATGTTTTTCTTGAGAAAGTGAATTTATCCCGCCATTCAAACTCTCTGATGCAATGCCTTTGCCAGCAAGTACTTGGGCAACCATAAATGAAGTATTTCCCATCATGCAGACAAGCAATGACTTGCCATCAGCTCCCCCCAATGCCTTATCCAACTCTGGAGGAATTTTTTGGGTTGCCAAAAGTTGTGCCACATCTCTTGCCTTTGGGACAGAGATCTTGCTTTTATCAACGCCCAGCGAATTTGCAATAAGCTCTATTCCTTCCTCGCGTGGAGTATACATTGTGTGAATCCAAACAATCCTGTTGTAGTCTCCAATGCTTGAGAGAGCTTCCTTTAAGCTAACTTGCAGACGGTTCTCCTTCTTTTCTGTCGTCGCCAGGCTCTTTCTGTACTTTTCTATTCCATCAGCAACTATTACGACAAACTTTCCCCCATGACCAAAGTTTGCCATCTGCATCACCGCGTAAAGCGCAAGAGCACTACTTTCACCCATGTCGTGACCCTTGTCTACAAAAAACTTTAGCAAACTTTTTGCCTGCCCAAAATCTACTTCATGCTGTCCTGCGTATCGTTCAGGCTCGTAAAACTTTAGGCCCATGGCCTTGCCTTTCGTCCTTATCCCTGCCACATCTTGATCACCTGGGGGAAAGATTACATGCAATGACTTTTTTTCATATTTTTCCATCAAGTATCTGCTCAAGCCACCCGATGTTCCACCTGTACCAAAGGTGCAGACAATTTCAAATTCGGCAAGCGACTTGCCTTGTTCGCGCAATTGCTGGTCAATCTCTGCTGCAGTCACAGTTCTATGCACCTCGATATTGAGCTCATTGTCATACTGTTCTGGACAGAAACATCCGTACATCTTGGCAAGAAGCTTTGCCAAGTTTATGATGTCCTGTCTTGCAAGAACTGCTTCAACCTCAGAGATTGATTTATCGAAAATAGCAGGGTCAAAACCGAATTCAGATAGCTGTGAGCGAATGTTTGCAGCGGTTGCTTTGGCAACTAAAAGATTTGGGTTGTCCTTCATTCCCGGAGCAGGGCAAATGTCCATGTCAAGATTTATGATGCGTATTTTTTCGTTTCTTAGCTCGTCGAAGACTCCATCCTGAAGCTTTCTTGATACAAAGGTAACGACATCAAGCCCAAGCTTTGCTATCTGTCCAAGAGCTATCCCAAAGTTGCCTGAGGTCGCTTCAAATATCGCCTGTCCACGTCTTAGCTTTCCAGTGGCAATGGCATCATGGAGTATATGGACTGCCGGCCTTACTTTTATAGAGCCTGCAAGCAAGTTTGAATCGAACTTGCC
>MNFB01000031.1 GCA_001917995.1 Thaumarchaeota archaeon 13_1_40CM_4_38_7
GTCGTTATTAGAGAAATTGCAAATATAATTTGACCTCTTGACTTTTGAGTAATTGTTGTTAAAGGGATGCCATGCCAATTGAAGTTAATCGAGTCAACCGAGAATGCCCGCAGTGTAAGAATTCTACCATATTTAATACAGGCAAGGGCTATTTCTGCGGTAAATGTCTTAGCACACTTGAGCAAACTCAAGTAGCCGTAAAACTTTCGGTATAATATAATGTGGAAACTTGAACTAGAAGAATACTATTTCAAAATTTACGACGAGCATAAGAATATCGTAGGTTACTTTGCGCCTGAATATGGCGAAATCTATCCTGAAGAAAAGGCTGATGAAGTCATAAAAGAAATGCACAAAAGGCAAGAGAAAATCAAAAGCGGGTATTTGGTGCTTCCTTTTGTAAAGTTTGGAATATTTGAAGAAGGAAAAGAGATGAATTTAGATTATCTTGTAGAAAAACTAGTAGATGTAAACAATAGGATTTCTCTGTGGAAGAGTCTATTTGTAGATAAAGACATACGGCAGCACAAAATTACAGTCTCGCACACAGACCATGATATGCTAAGCGTTACTTTGGAGCTTGTTTTTACTTTGCCAGTTTCACTTGAGAAAAACCAATTGCAAAACGAAATAAGCAAAATTTTGGATTTAATTCATCAAGAAGGCCTACTGTGAATCTTTAGATTTGGAAGTACCATACGACTGGAGGGCACTCATCTCATATTGAAATGATTGCTGCAATAGTTCGTCCGACTTTGTTCTGCTAGAGTTATCGCCTGTCTGAATCCATTCTCTTAGATACTTGTCACTTTCTAGCTGTGTCTGAGTTGAGAGCCTAAATAGCTGCACAGATGCAACAAAAAGTTCAGGCGACTTTAAACTATCATATCTTGAAAGTGTGCCCTGAACTATTCCGATGTGTTCGTCGGTTATCTTAAGCATCACATCTTTTGGTAATTGGCCATTTTTGTAAAGTGTAAGCTGAGAATCAAAATTCTGAGTCTCGTTTTTTAGGTCTGTTTGAATTTGGGCCAGTTGGTCTCCAAATCTCTGTCCAGATAATTTGGCCTGATCCAAGTAGTAATTTACAAAGATTACTAGTCCAACAATAATTATTCCAGCTCCTATGGCAACTTGTAGTCTACGCTTTGGATTTGGGATTTTTTTCTTCCTCACAAGCCGATTAGACTATTATCTGAAATAAATCTATTTGAAAAAAAGCTAGTCGATGTAATTTCCTTCAGGGTCAGTTTTTAATTCAATTATCATTACGCTTCCGCTGATGTATGAGTCATTTCGAACAGTTCTGACGCGCCCTACCTCTAGATGATAAGGCCACACATCTACTACTAAAGTACCTATTTTGACGTCAGAAGGAGCATCAGTGATTGCAATGTCTTCCTTTTTTATCCCATGATCAACGAGTTTTTTTACACAGTGATCTAGTAAACGCTGCGGTAATCCGTGATTTATGGCCCAAACTGTACCTTCGTATTCAATTTTGTCCAATTGATTAAGAGTTAATTCACTTCTATAATTATCATTCGGGATTTGCAACCTTTAGTGTCATGGTGCTAACAACCCTTGACAGATTTCTTATTTTATGTGCTACAGTTTGATCAAAATCTTCCAAAGTTTGTGCTTGCAGCTCTGCTATGATATCATATGCTCCAAAAGTAACATACGCACTTTTTACTTGTGGAACAAGTTTTAGCTCTTCGATTATGTAGTCTTCTGCACCTAGATCACAATTAATAAGTACAAATCCCTTTTCCACACTTTTTAAAATTATGCAAATTACTTAACTTTGTCTATTTTTTGAAAAGCCAATGGGGGGATTTGGACCCCCGCCCTTCTGCTTACAAGGCAGATGCTCTAGCCAGGCTGAGCTACATTGGCATTAGGTAATGGGGTTTACAGGATGGTTTAAAATGTTATTACATTTGAACAAAATCAATTGTTGTGTAACCAATGTTGCAATCAAACAAAATTGCTAGTCTCCAGCTCTTTTTAGGAAAAGAAAAGACTAATTATTATATCGCCCAAAATGAAAAAATGAAGAAAGATAACATTAACGAAATTAAACCTGACAGACTTCTTGCACAAAAAAGAGATTATTTTTTAGGAAATGTCCTGTTACATGACATTTCAAAGAAGAT
This sequence comes from Thaumarchaeota archaeon 13_1_40CM_4_38_7, assembly GCA_001917995.1. GTDB lineage: Archaea > Thermoproteota > Nitrososphaeria > Nitrososphaerales > Nitrosopumilaceae > Nitrosotalea. The sequence continues at coordinate 2,160 of MNFB01000031.1, forward strand.
AGAGGCCAAAGATCAAAAAGTGTATTTTGTCGTATTCAAAAATGGTGCTAGAACCAAACTTCACTATCATGAAGGTGGCCAAGCTCTTTTTGTGACTGGGGAAAAGGGAATACTAGAGCTTTACACAAAATATTCCAGTGGGTGTGGAAAAGTCAAGATAAGACTAAACTCCAAGTCCGAACTTGAAGCAGGCGACATGGTCTACATACCAAAATATAGACTACATTGGCATGGAGCTCTTAAGAAAAGTAACTTTTCACATATTGCATTTAACTCATTTACAAAAAAGGGAAAAGAAGCACGCACAATATGGTATGAATCTGATTTCACATCATATGGTACAAAAATAGTCTAAGTTTGTTCTTTACATCAGACAGTGTTTGCTGAAGATAACAAAATAGCCCACGGGAAGGTTATTTTTCCATTCTTGATGTATTTTAACACGTTTTTTTGCGATTCTTGTTTTATCGTTAAAATCATATTTGCGCGTTGGCTGTCAATTTTAGTTCTAATTGAATTTGCAGTGGAACGCATATAGTCATACCAATATTCTTCAAATGTTCCAGCATCATAACTAAAATTATATTTTTTAATTGAGATGTTGGAAAACCCTGCATCTAACAATTCATTTTGCAAATCAATTGGTTTGCCAAATCTGTGTACAGTCGGTGTTCCTTCAGCTCTGATATCAGGAATGTAAGTCAAGATGGGATTCATTATGGCACTAAAGTATGGTACTTCAGCTGGTGTGCCATGTACTGCAAGAACTATATTTGCGCCGCTTTTCATAACTTGTTTGACTGAGCGTAGAACCTTTTGTACATTAGGGAAAAACATGAGCGCATATTGGCATAGTACTTTGTCAAATTTGAAATTAAATCCAATATTTTCTGCGTCCATTTCTATAAAAATGGCATTAGAAAATTGTATTGATTTTTTTGCAATTCCAAGCGCGGTTCTTGATAAATCAATACCAACCAATGCCCCATCCTTGCCTAGATGTCGTGATACTTCTTTTGCAACAACTCCTGTTCCACAAGCAAGGTCTAGTACATTATCAGCAGATCTGATGTCAGCTTCTCTTACTAATTCGGTTGTGGATTTGAATGGTCCAATTTGTTTTTCGGCCCAGTTGTAGTGATAGTCAGAAGCAACAGTATTCCAATTAGCTTTAGTTGTTATCTTGTACTGAATGGGGTCAAACTGTGTAGTCATAGTTCACTTCAGTCTTTGCTCAAGGCTTAAATTAATTGTGTTCAAACGGATTTTATGCCTTCTTTTCGAGTCAACGTAATAATTGAGAACAGGCCTGAAATCGTAGATCCTGAGGGGGACACGGTACTCAATGATCTCGTACTTAAAGATAAAAAAACACCTGTAAAAAAAGTGCGTTCTGCTAAGATGTTAAGGTTTGAAATTGAAGCAAAAAACAAGGAATCTGCTGAAAAGGCAGTATTGGCTTTGTGTAACGAATTTAGAATCTATAATCCATTAGTAAGTAAAGTATCAGTTGAGACTCTTAACGCCTAACTTTTTACTGGCTTTCGATTCAATGTGTGGTGTCTTCTAGTGCCCCATCTATGAGCAGTTTGCTGCGCAGATATTTTGACAGGTCGGTTTCAGTTATGATTCCAGCCAGCTTTCCATTGTCAAGTACAAGCAATCTTCGTATTTTCTTGTTTAACATTTTTTGGACTGCGTCCTCTATTGGAGTCATTGGTTCTACCCATCTAAAGTTGGCAGACATTATCTCAGAAAGCATTACTTCAGAGCTTGTCCTATCGGTGGTTGAAACTTTGCGTGCAAGATCTCTTTCTGTTACAAGGCCGATAGGATTGCCATCTTTTACAACTACAAGCGAGCTGATCCCTTTTTCTGCTAACAATAATGCCACATCCTTTGCAGTCTTGTTGTGTTCAATCGTGACTACGTTGTGAACCATGATGTCACGAACTAGACCCATAGCTAGTACCAAAGAGTATTAGAATAAAAATGATATCATTTGTAGTTGCCCATAGTACAGTAGCATTTTAGAAGCTAGTATGAAGATACAAATCAATGAATCTTGTGAACTTCATCAACACAAAATCTAACTACATAATTCCTGTTGTATTATTTCTGGGTTCTTTTTTTATTTACTCATATGATTTAGAAGGTCAGCCTTGGCATGGAGACGAAATCAACTATCTCGGATGGGCTGGAAATTACATTGAACTGATAAAAAAGGGAGATTTTAGCAATTCATGCTTGATATCTATCGACGATTGTAACTTGTTATATCATATACCCGCACATGGTTTGACTTACAGCCCGCTTCGCATGCTTGTGATTGGATTGCCAATGGAGATAAGAAATGTCGGTGGTGACTTTTACAATTGGTCATGTTATTATTTTCTTTGTTATAACCCACACAAGGCACCTGCAATTGAACAAATGACAGCAGGTCGTTTGCTTTCACCACTTTTTGGAGCTCTGACCATATCTATTTCATTTATGATAGGAAAAATTCTCTTTAACAGACATGTTGGTATTATCTTTTCTATTCTTTTTCTGTTCTACGATCTTTGGTTATGGTATAGCCGAACCATAATGACAGAAGTTCATTACATTTTCTTTGCGATGCTATCTTTTTTACTTTTACTCTATGCCTTTAATACTGTAAATCTCAAAATCAGGTATTTTGTCATAAGCGCTATAACATTTGGCCTTGCGCTGGCTTCAAAGATACTGGCAGTAGAATTGTCAGTACTATTTATTGGTGTAATTTTATTTGGCTGGTTGTTTAAGAAACCATCTGGTACATCTGTTAGCAAAAGGCATATTCATAAAATCGTATTCTCGATTTTCTCATTTTTTACAATTGCAGTCTTCTCTTTCTTTTTGACTCAACCTGGATTTTACGAAAACCCTCTGAATCAAATCTTATTGACGAAAAAAGACATGGATAATTACAATCGAGATGCTTGGTTTATTGGATATCCAACAATTCACGGAATTCAAATTGACAGAATGCTAACAGTTTTTCATTATACTATTTTCCCCAGTTTTTTAGAGCATAAAATACCTGGCGCATACCAAAACTCGACCATGATTCTTGATTGGTATAATCCCCCAACTTATTCAAGCATAGCATTAACTCTTTTTTTCTTTATTGGATTTGTGTATTTAATTCAAAAAATCAGAGGATCCAAAAATTTTACACCTGAGGTCGTGGTTCTTATTTGGTTTATTAGTACATTCATATTTGCACTTTTGATAGCAAGAGATTTCTCGCTTGAGCGATATCTTTTGCCCTTTTTGATTTCAATCATTTTCATTGCATCGTATGGATTTTGGAATGTCATGAGAGGCATTGCCAATAACAAAACAAGAATTGGGTTTGTGGCATATTTCATATTTGCTCATTCTATGACTGCGTTGTTATATTGGAGGAAAATTTATTTTTCTCCACATGAATTGTGGAATAATCCACTTCATTACGGAACTTTACAAGAATCACTTGATAATACTTTTACACTGGTTGTAAATGTGGTGTTTATGGGCTTTTTCTTATATGTGTTGATAATTAGATTTAGAAAAAGTTTAACTCTCAGTCATAATGCGTGATTTAAAGAACAAAAACTAAACATTAATTCAAGATTCCACTGAATATGAAAAATTTTCTTATGCTGTAAGCACTAGGTCAGACTCATTTTAGTCTTGATGGGATCTGGAAAACCAAGAAAGCAGGTATTTATTTTAAGACAGTTTCTATTTATAAAATGATTTTATTCGATTCGATTTAATATCGCTTTAAAGTAAGAAAAAGCATGAAAGTTGCTGTAATAGTTTTTCCTGGCAGTAATTGTGATCGCGATATGTATCATGTTCTTTCAGATGTCTTTAAACTAGAATCCAAACTTGTGTGGCACACGGACTTGTTACCAAAAGACATAGACGCAATCGTGCTTCCTGGAGGATTCTCTTATGGCGATAGGTTGAGAGCAGGAGTAATTGCCGCACACAGTCCAGTGATATCAGAAGTCAAAAAAATGGCAGAAAGGGGCATGCCAATTCTTGGAGTTTGCAATGGATTTCAGATTCTAGTTGAAGCAGGCCTTCTTCCAGGAGCTTTGCTAAAAAATACATCGCTGAGCTTTATCTGTAAATGGACAGAAATTATAGTTAAAAACAACAAGACGCCATTTACAAACAAGTTCAAACTAAACCAACGAATTCCTATTGCTATTGCAAACGGCGAAGGACGATATTATGCAGATGACGAAACACTGAAACAACTGAAGAGAAATAACCAAATTGTTTTCACTTATGCTGAAGAAATCAACGGTGCCTCAATGAGGATAGCTGGCATATGTAACAAGGAGGGAAATGTCGTTGGGATGATGCCACATCCTGAAAGATCGGCAGAACAAATAATCAATCCAAGAAACGCAAAGCCGGCTTCGTTGATCTTTGAATCTTTACAAAATACATTGGGAGTTACAGCATGAGTCTAACTCCTCCAGAATTTGGTTATCTTGAAAAAAAGATAGGGCGTAAACCAAATCCTGTCGAGTTACAAATTGTCGCTGCAGAATGGTCCGAGCACTGCTCTTACAAATCGTCTAAAAAGCACTTGAAAATCTTGCCCCGCGAAGGTAAGAGAGTGGTTTCAGGACCAGGTTATGATTCTGGAGTCCTAGACGTGGGAGACGGCTATGTGGTTACAGTACACATAGAAAGTCATAACCATCCATCTGCGGTAGAACCATACGGAGGAGCTGCCACTGGCGTAGGGGGGGTAATAAGAGATATTCTTTCAGCAGGTACTAGGCCAATTGCTATCCTTGATGGACTAAGATTTGGCGACATTGAAAAAGATACACATGCACGCTGGCTCTTCAAAAACGCTGTACGGGGAATTGCAGATTATGGAAACTGTCTTGGTGTACCTACAGTAGGCGGTGAAATTGAATTTGACAGATGCTTTACAAATTATGCGCTAGTAGATGTAGCAGCAATAGGATTTGGAAAAAAAGAGAAGCTCATAAGAAATCATGCAGACGCAGGAGATTGTGTCGTTTTAATTGGTGGTTCTACTGGTAGAGATGGAATTGGTGGCTCACAGTTTGCATCAGACAAACTAGAAGCAGAAAATCGTTCAGCCGTCCAGATTCCAGATCCGTTTATTGAGAAACTAGTAATTGAAGCTATACTGGAAGCAAGAAATCAAAACTGCATAAAAGCGATGAAAGACCTAGGAGGAGGGGGACTGTCATGTGCGATTTCAGAAACAGCAGATGCCCTATCAGTTGGAATTGAACTTGATGTATCACTAATTCATAAACGAGAAGAGAACATGTCGCCCTCAGAACTGATGGTTTCTGAATCCCAGGAAAGGATGCTTGTAATAACAGACCAAGAAAAATTATCTACACTGAAAAGAATATGTGAAAGATTTCATGTGCCATATTCAGTGATTGGTAGTGTAACCAGCGGTTCTGTTATGGAAGTAAGATTGGAAAAAGAAGTAATTGCCAGACTTCCAAGTGAAGTTGTTGCAAATGCTCCACTTCTTGATAGGCTTGCCATACAACCAAAATATCTTGAAAATATCAAATTAACTCAAAAACCTAGTACCCCCGAAAACCTATCAGAAACCTTAATGAAAATGCTGGCAAATCCAAATATTGCAAGTAAACAATGGGTCTATACTCAGTACGACCACGAGGTAGGCATAAGAACTGTCATAAAACCAGGAAGTGATGCCTCTGTACTAAGACTTGATAATAACAAGTTTCTCTCTGTTAAAATTGATGGAAATTCTAAGCATTGCTACATAAATCCTCGTCAGGGGGCAATAGGTTGCTTTGATGAGGCATGTAGAAATGTAGTTTGTACTGGTGCCGTCCCAATAGGGATGGTGGATCACTTGCAATTTGGAAATCCTGAGGATCCTGAGGTATTTTGGACGTTCAAGGAATCCCTTGAAGGAATAACACAATATGCAAAATATTTTGGAATTCCATGTGTGGGTGGCAAAGTAAGCTTGTACAACCAGACCAATATTGGACCAATCAAACCTACGCCACTCATAGGCGTATTAGGACTAATTGAAACCAAACCACTAATTCCAAAAAAAATACAAGAAAATGACTTTGTTGTGTTAATAGGGGAAACTAAAGACGAACTTGGAGGCTCTGAATACTATGAGTACATGCACGATACAATCGGTGGGAAATGCCCCACTGTCAACATGGAATCCTCTAAAGCTAATCAGGAAATCGTTTTGGAGCTGATAAGTCAAGATCTAGTCAAAAATGCACACGATTGTTCAAAGGGAGGGCTTGGAGTTGCTGTCTCTGAGATATGCATTAGGAACGAGATCGGGTGTGTGATTTCTCTTGATAAAATACCTGCACAGAAATTAAGAATAGATGAACTATTGTTCACAGAATCACATTCAAGGTATTTGCTAACAATAGATCCAAAAAATATCGAAAATGCGAAGTCACTACTTGAAAAACAAGGTGTAGCGTATGGAATTATTGGCAAGTTTTCAGGTTCCAATATTGCTTTCAAAGATGGTAACAAGAGAGTAATTAGTGTAAGGGTTGATAAAGCACAGGAAAGATGGTTAAACTCATTGGGATCACTGGTAAGTCATGGTTAAGGAAAATTGTGGTGTAGTCGGAATTTTTAGTCTGGATGGCGCTAATGTCATTCCAATGATAATCGATTCGCTAAGGGCACTTCAGCATCGGGGCCAAGAGGCGTGGGGAGTTGCAGTTCCAAAGAAAAATCCGTATAAACAGATGGGATTGGTTTCTTCAGCAGTATCCGAATTTGACAAGATTACAAGAGAGTACGCGTCACCTGCAGCCATAGGTCATGTTAGATACTCTACTATAGGAAAGAGCAACTTGGAAAATGCTCAACCGTTGAAAGTAAAAGACCTATGCATTGCACATAATGGAACAATATCAAATGTTGAAGAATTGGCAGGTATGGTGGGTGGTTGTACGTTCACTCCGCAGAATGTAAGTGATACATTGGTTGCAGCAAAGAGGCTAGTATCGTTGATGTCTCAAAATGGCAAGCTAGGCAGCGCCCTGTCTATCTTAAAGACGGAAATGGTAGGCTCGTTTTGTTTTACTTTTGTCTCAGATGACAACGCGGTATATGCGGCACGCGATCCAAGAGGCTTTAGGCCTATGGTTATTGGTTACAGAAAAGATAACAACTCGTACATTGTGGCATCAGAATCTGTTGCGCTTGCAGCAGTTGGAGCACAGCTTGTTAGGGATGTTAAACCCGGTGAGCTTGTCAAAATCAGTGACGCTGGGCTAGAATCTGAAATGTTTTCAGAAGAGAAAGTGCCAGCACACTGTTCATTTGAATTCACTTATTTTGCTCATCCCTCAAGCGTAATGGAAGGCTCAAATGTCTACATGGCAAGAAAAAGAATTGGTCAATTCCTTGCAAAAAAGTTTCCAATCAAGGACGCAGATATTGTAATTCCAGTACCGGACTCTGCAAGACCAGCGGCTCTGGGCTATGCACAAGAGCTGGGTGTTCTCTTTGAAGAAGGTCTGCTCAAGGATAGATATAGTCGCAAAGGCCCACTGCGAAGTTTCATTGAACCGCATCAAGCTGACCGAGTAGAAATCAATCGTTGGATTATTCCAATAACTCAAGTAATTGACGGCAAACATGTGGTAGTAGTGGATGATAGTTTAGTTAGAGGCACAAGCTCAAAAGCTATCATAAAAGCACTTCGAAGAGCAGGTGCAAGAAAAATTAGTATGGTGATTACATTTCCGCCAATCAGATTTCCTTGCTACGCGGGAATAGATTTTCCATCACAAGATGAACTAGTTACATTCATGGGTAATGGAGCAGAACATACTGATGAAGAAGTAATAGAAAGAGTAAGGCAAATCATAGGTGCGGATTTTCTAGGATATAATGATGCAAAAAATCTTGCCCAAGCTGTTGGAATGGATGTAAACTCGATGTGTTTTACCTGTTCTTCTGGAGATTATTCTACACTAGGAATCAAACCTACATTTAAGACCAGAGCAGAAATCAAAGGCGAATGACTTGGAAATAGCATTTGTCTTAGTAAAAAGCAAGATAAGTCATGAAATGGAAGTCATGAATGAAATCTTAAAAATTGACGGAGTAAAGGAAGTGATGGGAACATATGGTCAGTATGATATTTTTGTGAAGGTACATGTACCAACGAGATCTGAAATTGAAAAAATAATTACAAAAGAAATCAGAGCCATAAAAAACGTAGTTTCAACAACCACCCTACCAGTTATCCTAGGGCAGGGCAACAAATAGCCTTATAGTTGTGTTCAAGTATTTTATGATGTGAACAAGATCACTATTGCCGGGATTTCCGCTGGGGTAATAGTGGCAATTGTCGTAATTGTCTTTTTTGCCAAGCCTGCAGAAAAATATTCAATTTTCCTTGACCCATTTATTGACCAGCAACCACTTGTAACAAATACCCATGTGACTGTTCAAAATACTGGTAGTGAACCACTTACTAACGTAAGGGTGGACTATGGGGATGATAGTAAACCAGATATAATTCCAGTCTTGAACCCTGGAGAAAAGGAAATCTTATCTCCTCCATCTAATAGCAACCTCCAGCAGGTTACAGTGACAACAGACGAAGGAATCAGTATTACAAAACCATATCGTTCTGCTCCAAAGATGGTTGGCATGATGGGCTCGTAGTTGTCCATCAACTTAAATCCAAGTCAGTCCAATGACGCCTAATTGAAGTTTCTACGTTCAGGAAAGGTCAAAGACATATACGAGTTACCTGACGGTAATCTACTATTTCATTTCTCTGATAGAGTATCTGCATTTGATGTCAAATTTCCTGACCAAATTCCTAGAAAGGGTGAAGTCCTATGCAAATTTGCTGAATTTTGGTTCAATAATTTACCGATAAAAAACCATTACATTAGAACACAAGCAAAAGACAAGATAGTTGTAAAAAAAATGCAAATGATACCAATCGAATGTGTGGTGCGCGGATATTTTTATGGTAGCCTGGTTCAAAGATGGAAAGATGACCAAGTAAAAATCCCATCTGGTTCTAACACTAGAATAGCAGCAAAGCTATCAGGGCCACTTTTTGATCCTACGACAAAGTCTGAAACTCACGATATTCCTATAACAAAAAAAGATGCTCTAGATAGAAAACTTATGATGCCAGGTGAATACGATTGGTTAGAACAAACATCAATTCAAATTTATGAGAAAATGGTAAAGATTTCAGACAAGGCAGGATTTATCCTTGCAGACTTAAAGCTTGAATTTGGTAAAATTGGCAGTGAGATTATTTTAGGTGATTCTATAGGGCCAGACGAATACAGAATGTGGCCAAAAGAATCGTATCAGGTAGGAAAAACTCAGGAAAGTTATGATAAGCAACTATTGCGTGACTGGCTTACCTTGTATGGCTACCAACAGAAATTTGAAGACGAACGGAAAATGGGAAAAGAACCAGTTGCGCCGCGATTGCCAGATAAACTACGAAACGAATTGTCTTCAAGATACATAACTTCATACGAAAGGATTACTGGACTCAAACTTTAACTCGAATTTCAATTCAAACCTACACCGTAAATTTTGGCCACCAAGGTCAATTTTAAGTCAAAACGCATGTCCATGCCGTAAATTCCTAAACGCAAAATCTTTTTTGGGTTTTTTGTAGTGAAACTATAATTATAATAATGGTTGCAAACATATTGTAATGCTACTACTTTGATAGATTTGAAACTATGCAGATGAAAATATCCGTAAAAATTTTGAATTTTTACAAAGCATCTTGTAGCGTTAAAAAAAGTTACGTATTGGACAAAAAAATATGATCTCGTGATCTTTTAGGTGAAATTACGATTGAAATTAGAAATGTCTACCTTACTACAAAAAGAAATCAGAATTAACAAAATTCTTACTACTAATGCCGAGCAAACAAAGGCATTAGATGATCCCGCTAGAATTAAAATATTACAGATATTGTATCATAAACAACTAGCTACTGAGAAGATTGTTGAAGAGATGCACAAGGCAGGTTACAAAAAAGCTACAACCACAATAAGACATCATCTTGATGTTCTAAAGGAATCTGGCTTAATCGAAATTGTAAAGATGAAGGAGATTCGGGGTGCAGTCATGAAATATTATGGTACATCTGTTAGAATTTTTGGACACAAGCTTCCCCCTAATTTTGAAACTGAATATTCAAAAACGATTGCTGATACTTCAATAAAAATGGAAAAAATAATCAAGAATATATCCCAAAATACTGCGTCAAAAATGCGAAAGAAGAGTTCCAAAGTTGATACACAAGATCCAAATTACGATGAGCATGTTCTCATAGAGATTGTAAACAGAGCAATGACTAAAGTTTTTGAAAACAACAGTTCTACTTTATCAAAACAGTAACTGCTACGTTACTTCTATTACAAAAATTCCTCTCGCATCTTGATCACGTAACAATTTCACTATCTGTCTTGGTATGGTATTTGCAGCAGCGTCGCAATTTGTTGCCAACGTGCGTGGGCATACAAATGAGCTTGTTCTAATCACTATGTCGTGAGGATTGGTCAACGTTAGTTTTTCGCTTCCTTTTCCCTTGATCCTAAACTTTAGTTCTTTGACTAATATTGTACATGATATTTCTGATTTAGAATTCTGCAAAAGTGATTTTAGACGTTCTGGAATATCGTTACAAGCATAATTTGCTTTGACACCAATGATGCAGTCTCCATTTAGTGTAAGATTTGGGTGTGTCGTAATTTCGATTGTTTTTGGATGAAGTGATCTTATGTTTTCATGACCGTAAAACGGGATCTCAAAGTGCATATCACTTACTTGTATAAACTTAAATTAAACCTTCAAAGGTAAGAATTTTGAAATGCTTCCAGCAGCAGCAGGTTATGATAGGGCAATTACTGTCTTTTCTCCTGATGGGAGACTTTACCAAGTTGAATACGCAATTGAAACAGTAAGGCGTGGTACACTTGCAATAGGAATAAAAAGCAAAGAAGGAATTATTCTAGGAGTAGAAGAAAAGCCACGAAAATTGCAAAATGCCGAAATCACACAAAAAATATTCCAAGTAGACGATCATATTGGTGTGGCTGCGGCTGGGTATATTCCAGATGCAAGATCACAAGTTGATAATGCTAGATTCTTCTCACAAAGCAACAGGATGATTTACGATGAACCAATCGAAGTAGAATCAGTGGCTAAACATCTTGCAGACCAATGTCAACAATTTACTCAATATGCAGGAGTCAGACCATTTGGAGTTGCGCTAATAATTGCTGGTATTGACAGAAGTGGAAGCACAATATTTCTAACTGATCCAAGTGGCACTTACATATCCTATGATGCAGTTGCTATAGGAGCAGGTTCAGACCAAGTAACAGAGTATCTTGAAAAATATTACAAAAAAGACATGTCTTTTGCCGAAGCTGCAGCATTAGCAATTGAATCAATTTATTTAGTAAGTGAAGAAAAAGAAGGAGTAAAACACATCAAGATGGCTCAGATACTTAATGATACTAAAGTTATGACACGAATTGCAGAAAAGGATATAGAACAATACGCTACAAAAGCAAAAGAAAACGCGGCAAAACGTCAAAAATAAGCATCTAATATTTTATAACACGATAAAGTAATTTGCTACATTGAAACTTTCAATAGCCATTCCAGACTCGGCACTAGTTGACGAGTCTACTCAAATGGGCAAGACTATGAAAATCTCACAAATAGCACGAGCTTGTGCAATTTTTCAAGTAAGCACAATCTATCTTTACCATGAAGCCGGAGGAAGCGAACATGAAATGTCACTTCTACGGACTACCTTGAAGTATCTGGAAACTCCGCAATATCTTCGCCGACTACTCTATAAGAAGATGAATGAATTAAAATTCGCAGGAAGTCTGAGTCCATTGAAAATTCCATCTCATGTTGTGACCGCTGACTCACGCAAGATCAAGCTAGGGGATGTTCGTGAAGGTGTGGTGGTATTTGTTAGAGGAGAAAAATATGTGGATGCCGGCCTTGAGCAACTTATTCCCTATTATGGAAAAGACCAAGAAGGTAAAAGAATTATTATCCGATTCAAAGATGGATTTCCAAGTTTTACAGTAAATCAAATTAAAAAAGAAGAGACTCATCAATATTGGGGATATGAGGTAAAAGAAAGTTCAAGTCTATCCGCGCTTGTTTCTTCTTGGGGATCTTATATTATATTCACGTCAAGAAAAGGGAAGATAATACACAAAGCACAAAAATATTTCGAAGAGATCGCAAACGAAAATGTTTTGGTAGTTTTTGGTTCTCCAAAAAGAGGTGTTCACGAAATTATGGGAAAAGCATTACACAATGTGCAACGATCTCAAATCTTGAACTTTTTTCATGATCAAGCAACAGAAACAGTCAGGCTAGAAGAGGCAATGCTTGGGACTCTTGCTATACTAAATATCTTGACTCACAAGTAGTTTTAATAATGGTCTTTTTGCCAGAAAATTATTGAAAGAAAAAAAATTCTTACTCTTTGCTATATTAGCAGGAATTGTTGGGATTGTAATTGGAGGAATAATTATTGTGGTACGGCTTCTAAATTTCTGGCGGTAAATAAGATTCTATAAAAAATCAACTTCAATATTTTTTAATTATAGACTTATAATGGGGTAATCGACATCTGCGTTTATCAATGGGGCATAGGAAGCATAGTCAACCAAGGAGGGGAAGCCTTGCCTACTTGCCGAGGGCTAGAGCGAAGAGCATGGAAGCAAGAATACGTACGTGGCCTCAATTAGATGGAGATCAGCCAAAGCTCCAAGGTTATGCTGGTTTTAAAGCGGCATGCATGCGTATTGCAAGTATTGATGATCGAGAAAAGACACCTAATTTTGGCAAACAATTAGTTGGCATTGGAACTGTTGTTGTTACACCACCAATAACAATCATAGGAATCAGAGGTTATGCAAAGGACAGATATGGTTTAGATTCTATTTTTGATATTTATGCAAAAGATTTACCAAAAGAACTATCAAGACTTTTCAAGACAAAATATGATGAGAAAGGACTTGAGAAAGCAGAGAAGCTACTTGGACACGTTGAAGAGCTCTTTGCAATGGCAGCAGTAACACCACGTCGCGCAGGTTTGGAACAAAAGAAACCTTACGTCTTTGAAATATCTGTAAAAGGCGGTGACACTCAAAAACAATTCGCGTATCTTAAAGAACTGCTAGGAAAAGAAGTGAAAATTGACCAAGTTTTTCAGAAAGGTTCTGAGGTGGATATTGCTGCTATAACAAAAGGAAAGGGATTCGAAGGTCCTATTACAAGATGGGGTGTAAAAAAGAAACAACACAAATCAAGAAAGAGTGTAAGAGCTCTTGGTACACTTGGACCAATTAGTCCGGCAACTATTATGTATACAGTTCCAAGAGCTGGTCAGAGGGGGTTTCATCAACGAATACAGTATAACAATAGGATAATGATTATAGGAAGTTCTGAAAATGATGAATTCAAAATTAATCCATCTGGAGGATTCAAACACTTTGGATTGATAGAAGGAGACTATGTCATAATACGCGGTTCAATTCCTGGTACTTATCGAAGATTAGTCAAGATTCGAGCTCCAATTAGACCAAAATTAACAAAAATCACTCAGCCCAAAATTTTGGAGATAATGCTATGAAAGTTCCAGTTCTGTCAACTTCTGGTTCACAAGAAGGTGAAGTAGAATTACCAATAGTTTTCTCTACTCCATTTAGAAATGATCTAATTCACAAGGCATACATACATTTGGAATCTCACAAATTTCAAAGACAAGGCAGATATCCAAACGCAGGAATGGATGTAGTTGCAGAATCAAATAGTCCGCCAACTGGTCATGGCCAAGCAAGAGTTGCACGAATGAGTGGTGGCGGTGGAGGACGACAGGGTCAAGGCGGAGGAGTTGCAATGGTCCGAAAAGGCAGACAAGCCCATCCTCCACTTGCAGAGAAAATTATCTACAAAATGCTAAACAAAAAAGAAAACAAACTGGCACTGTGTTCTGCAATAGCGGCTACTGCATCTTCGGCTCTTGTAAATCTACGAGGCCACAAAGTAGACAAAATTGATTCTTTCCCAATGATTGTGTCAGATCAAATAGAATCAGTATCAAAATCAAAGGAACTCTCAAAGATTTTTGACGCTTTACATTTGTCACAAGACATTAAACGATTAGAAAATAGGCAGAAACGTCGTTCAGGAAAGTCATTACTACGTGGAAGGAAAACAAAGGTAGGCAAAAGCATTCTACTTGTTGTAAACGATTTCAAAAATCTCTCCAAAGCATGTGGTTCTCTAACAGGTGTGGATGTAGTTAGTGTGAAAAACTTAAGCGTCCTTGACTTGGCTCCAGGTGCTAAACCAATACGATTAACAGTATTTTCAAAAAGTGCTATTGGAGAACTTGGAAAGATGAAATCTACTCATCTCGAACTTATGGTGATTACAAGATGAACATAGATGAGGCAATTCATATTATACTCAAACCATACGTGACAGAAAAAACATTCTCGCTAGTAGAAAACGAAAAGAGAATCTGCTTTTTGGTAAAAGAAGAATCTTCCAAGCCAAAGATAATGGAGGCAGTAAAAGTTCTCTACAACGAAACTCCAGTGGGAGTAAATGTGTGCAGAACGGTTTATGGAAAAAAGGCCTTTGTAAAATTTGAAAGTGTAGAGAAGGCAAGAGATCTTGCTACAAAGATAGGAATGCTATAATATGGTCTCTTGTCCACTTTCTAAAGTAATGGTGCAAATAAATGGTTAAAGAATTCAAATACCGAGGAGTAACAGTAGAAGAATTACAAAACATGTCACTTGAAAAACTCTTTGAGCTTCTACCGTCAAGAGCTAGGAGATCACTTACAAGAGGAATTACTGATAATAAAAGAAAATTGCTTGAGGAAACAAAGCTTGCAAAAGCAGGAAAACTCAATACGCCAATTAAAACACATCTGCGTGATGTAATAATTCTACCTTACATGGTTGGTCTGACAATACAAGTTTTTGCAGGCAAGGAATTTCATCCCGTTGTAATAAAACCAGAGATGGTGGGCCACTACCTGGGAGAATTCTCCCTAACTAACAAAAGAGTCGTTCATGGAGCACCCGGTGTAGGAGCATCGCGATCTAGCTTGTACGTACCGTTAAAGTGATTCTTATGCAATTCAAATATGCATTTCAAAATTACGACAAAACAAGGCATGTTCGCGCATCAACTAGAGAAAAAACAATTTCACATAAACATGCTAGAGAAATTGGTGTTGCTATAAAAGGGCTGTCTATCGAATCTGCGCGAAGCTTCCTCCAGTCTGTCATTAACTTGGAGCGTGCTGTTCCATTTAGACGATATAACAATGAAGTAGGTCACAAATCAGATACGGGTGTTATGGCCGGTAGATATCCAAAAAAAGCCGCAACAGAATTTGTAAAACTTCTAGATAACTTGGAATCAAACGCTGAATACCGTGGTATGGATCTTGATAGACTAAAAATAATTAACGTAACAGTACACAAGGGTAGAAAAATTGAAAGGTTTACTCCCCGTGCTATGGGAAGAGCTTCGCCCAGAATAGATATTCTTACACATGTGGAGCTTGTAGCACAAGAGATTTGATATGTCGTCAGTAAAGAATGTAATACAAGACAGCTACAAATTAATGCTTTTGAAGGGCTATCTAAGAGAAGCAATTAAAGAAGCAGGTTTTGCAGATGTTGATATTCAAAAGACTCCAACAGGAACACGAGTTGGATTGCACGTAACAAGGCCAGGAATTGTGATCGGAAGAAAAGGTAGTGGAATCCGTGATCTTACAAAAGTTTTGGAAAAAGACTTTGGGCTAAAAAGCCCTCAAATTTCTGTAATTGAAATAACAAGGCCAGAACTTGAACCAAGTGTTATGTGCAACAGAATGGCTCAGCATATAGCTAGAGGAACAGCGTTTAGGCGTGCTGTCATGTGGACAATGCAGACAATAATGGATGCAGGTGCAATGGGTGTTCAAATTACAATTTCAGGAAAGCTTCGTGGAGAACGCTCTGGATTTGAAAAACACAGTAAAGGTATACTGCCACGAGCTGGCTATCATGCTGAAGTAGTTGTAGCAGAAGACGTGGTGCATGTAGAAACAAAAATGGGGCTTATTGGCATTAGAATCAGAATTGCAAGAAAAGAGAAATTTATTCCAGAATTTGAATTAAAGGCTGTAAAGAAAGAATCAAAACAAAAGACAACAGTCGAAGAAGAAAATGCAATCGAAATTGTAGATGAATCACAGATAGATACGACAAAACCGCGCACAGAAAGTGAGGAAATTGAAAGAGAAGAACATCTTATCAAAGAAGTAGAAACATTCGAAGAGGTTGAAGAGGAGATGAAGTAATGACAAGATTGAAGATGAAAACAATAAGGGAATTGAACGAAACTGATCTAAAAGATAGGCTTGATCAATTACGCTCTGAACTGACAAAACTTAGAATTGAATCATCAAAAGGCACTTTACGAAAGGACAGCGGCAAAGTAAAGCCGTTGAGAAGAGATATTGCAAGAGTATTAACTAGATTAAACGAGCTGAGGGAAAAATGATAACAACAGAAAATATTTCATTCCATGAGCTAATTGGATTAAACGTAGAAATTGTAGAATCTACTAATAAACAGATTGTTGGTTTTGCAGGTGAAATTATTGATGAAACAAAATCTATGTTTACATTAAGTGTCAGGAATAGGGTCAAGAAAGTACCGAAAGAAATAGCTTATTGGAAATTTACACTCAATGGCAAAACTATAATACTCAAAGGCATTGAACTAACGAAGCGACCTTATGAAAGAGTGGGAATGAAACCATGACAAAAAACATTGGTCTTCAGGCGGCCATGCCAAAATCAGAATGTGACGATGAACTATGTCCATTTCACGGTTCTCTAAGTGTACGAGGAAAACTTGTCCAAGGAAAGGTAGTTAGTGCAAAAGCGCCTAGGATGGTGGTCATACAACAAGAATTTCCAAGAATCGTTAAAAAGTACAAAAGATATGCACGAAGCCAAAGCAAGATACATGCACACACACCTCCTTGTATTGGTGTTAAAGAAGGAGATGTTGTTCTGACTGCAGAATGCAGGCCAATTTCTAAAAGTGTTTCATTTGTAGTCGTGGAGGTTGTATCATAATGGCAGCAACAAAGAGCCGTGCAGTTTCAGCAAAAGGAGTACAAGAATTCAGGCCATATGTCACAAGACCCCTTCCTCTTGGAGCACAAGTGGTTTGTGCAGATAATACTGGAGCTAAGATCCTAGAGATAGTGATGGTTCAAAAAACTAAAACCCGAGTTTCGCGTTATCCTTCAGCAGCAGTTGGCGATTTTGTAAATGTCGTGGTTAAGAAAGGGCCGGGTGAACTCCGAGGGCAAATATTTGGGGCTGTCATTATACGACAAAAATATCCTGTTAGACGATTAAGTGGAATTAGGATCACATTTGAAGACAACGCAGCAGTTCTTGTTACTCCTGAAGGTGAAATCAAAGGGACTGAAATTAAAGGACCGGTAGCCGTTGAAGCATCTGAAAAGTGGCCAAGAATAGCAAATCTGGCATCTATGGTGGTATAGCATGAAGCCTACTATAATCAGAAATAAAACAATGTTCATGGCGCCATTGCACTTGATAAGTAAACAGCTGGGGGCACCGTTATCAAGCGAACTTCAGGAAAAATATGGCAGAAAAAGTGCTAGAGTGATAGAAGGAGATACTGTGAAGGTCTTGCGCGGAGAATTCAAAGGAATAGAAGGAAAAGTCACACATGTATCTGCAGAAAAGAGAGGAATTGCAATCGAAGGGATAAAACGTGAAAAACTCAAGGGTGGAAATGTGGACATTTACATTCATCCATCAAATGTATTGATAACTACATTAAATCTTGAAGACAAATGGAGACAAAATAAATTAGAAGGGCAGAAGACAAAATCTGAAAAACCTTCTCAACCGTCAGAACAAAAGGAATCTATCAAAGTAGAGGCGCAAAAGGAACAAAAAGAAAGTTCTGAAGGAAAAGAAAAGAAAGAACCCAAAAAGGAACCAACAAAGAAAAGTCAGAAAGCAAAACAGAAAGATACCAAGACAAATGGCAAGACCAATAAAAAAAGAAAATCTACAAAATCAAGGAAAGAGGATAAGTAATGGTAAGCATAGCAGGAAGTAAGAAACTAAAAAGACAAATGGCTCCACTTTTCTGGGGAATATCTAGAAAAGACAAGAGATTTGTGGTAACAGTAAAACCGGGGGGTCATAAGAAAAATATATCCATTCCAACGGCTATATTTGTACGTGACACATTGAAGCTCGTAAATACATTACGAGAGGCAAAATCGGTTATCTATGGAGGTAAGATCAAAGTGGATGGAACAGTCCGTAAATCAATTCATCATGGTCTTGGTCTAATGGATGTGGTTGAGATGGAAGGAGTTTCAGATGTTTACCGACTCGTTCCAAAGGACTTGACCGTATTGAAGCCAATTAAAATAAACGAATCAGAAAAAACCAAAAAATTACTTAAAGTGACAAGGAAAGTCACAATTAAAGATAAAAAAACTCAGTTGGGATTCCATGACGGACGTACGATAATTTCTGATGTAAAAGTTAACGTAGGGGACACATGTGCAGTGCAGATCCCAGAAACCAAAATCCTTGACGTAATAAAGCTTGAGAAAGGTACTCAAGTTATTGTAACTAGTGGTGTGAACGTTGGTAGGATGGGAAAAGTGGTTGAGATAAAGGAGGGTACTTTCGTTTTGCCAAAAAGAGCTTTGGTTGATATTGGGCAAAGACAAATTGAAATCCCAACAGATTTGATTATGGCCGTTGGAATGGATAAACCAGTGATACAAATACAGTGATAGATATGGCTCAGCAGATGGAATCCTCAATGAAAAAAATTTCGGTTGCAAAAGTAGTGTTGAATATGGGTGTTGGCAAATCAGGTGAACCTATAGAAAAAGCAAAACTTGCTCTGCAGCAAATTGCAGGGCAGCAGCCATCTCCAAGATTTGCAAAGGCAACACAGAGAGACTGGGGTGTTCATAAGGGAGAACCAATTGGTGTTGCAGTAACAGTAAGAAAAGAAGCTGCAATTCAATTGATAAAAAGATTGTTTACAGCTAAAGGAAACCAGATTAAGGGTTCATCATTTGATGGTTTTGGAAATGTATCATTTGGAATACGAGAACACATAGACATTCCTGGAGTAAAATATGACCCACAAATAGGAATTTTGGGATTAGATGTTTCTATTTCGTTAGAAAGACCAGGGTTTAACATTAGATTTAGAAGCAAACACAAAGCCAGTGTTGGTCATCACCATAAAATAACCTCCGAAGAAGCAAAGAAATTTCTAACGAGTAAGTTTGGAATTGAGGTAGTGTAAATGGTTAAAATTCGAGATTACAAGATTACAGGGAGAACAGTTCACAAATTTGGGAAAGGTTCGCGATGGTGCAAAAGATGCGGTGATTATAACGCAGTCATTCAAAAATATGACTTGATACTATGTAGACGATGTTTTAGAGAAGTTGCAAACTCACTTGGGTTCAGGAAATTTCGGTGAACTAAATGCCATCAACTAATATTCTAGCAAATATGTTTGTAACGCTGTATAATAGTGAGGCACGACGAAAGGGTGATTGTGTGGTCTTACCCACTTCAAAGCTAGCAACAGAAGTACTCAAGACACTAAAAAATCATAATTACATAGGTGAATTCGAACACGTAGATGACAAAAGGGGCGGGAAATTCAAAATCCAGTTATTAGCCAAAATAACAAAATGTGGCGCAATCACACCACGATTTAAGGTCACAAAGGGCGCATACGCAAAATGGGAACAGCAGTATCTTCCATCTTATTCACGCGGTATGTTGATAGTAACTACAAATCAAGGCGTAATGTCTCATCATGAAGCAGAAAAAAATGGGTTAGGAGGACTCTTGATAGGATTTGTCTATTGATCAAGTCGAATTACATGAAGTAACTATTCCAATACCGGATTCAGTGAAAGCATCAGAGAAACACAGAATTCTCAGTATCGAGGGTCCATTAGGCAAGACCAGGAAGAGCTTTAAAAGAATACCAGTAGACTTGAAGCTAAGTGGTAAAAACATCATATTAAAATCACTTGGAACACGCAAGAAGGATTATGCGATTTTTAAAACGGCCGAATCTGTAATAAAGAGCCTCATCAAAGGTGTCCAGACTGGTTATACGTACAAGATGAAAATTGTTTACGCTCACTTTCCAATTACAGTTAAAGTAAAAGATGAAAACATTCATGTTGAGAATTTCCAAGGAGAACGTGCTGCACGTGTCTCGAAAATATTTGGTAATACCAAAGTGGTTGCAAAAGGCGACGATGTTCTAATCACCGGTCCTGTTCTAACTGATGTCTCACAAACCGCAGCAGCTTTGCAGCAAAATACCAAAGTAAAAAATAAAGATCATAGAGTATTTCTTGACGGGATCTACCTTTTTGAAAAACACGACGGAATGGAAAAATAACCTCAGCAAGGATTAAATCGGCTTGTCCTACGAACAAGTTTGTTGCCGCCCTAGCTCAGCGTGGTAGAGCAGCTGACTGTTAATCAGCTGGTCGTCAGTTCAAGTCTGACGGGCGGCGTACATTGTTTCTAAATTCGAATTTAGACACAATGTTTTCTGTTTCGGGGAAAACAAATCTACAGTTTACCATGTGTTGGAAAAGTATATTTCATAACTCGAGTTTTGAAATATTGTATTACGATCACATTTTGGTTTATTCTATTAGACTGCATGGATCTAATACAGATCGAAGCATTAGTAGACATGCAGGAGGTCCGCATTGGCCAGAACAAGACGCGCAAATAGATATTGCGTGGATTGCGGGGGAAGATTAGTTTACTACCCACGTCTTTCAAATCCTAAGGCGCCTAATGAATACAGGGTGCTGGTTTATGCATGTCCCGACTGCACTAGAGATTTTGATAAACCAAAGATGTTTTCTATTAGGCGAAATGTAGTCGACGAACCAATAGAAACTGTTGAAATTGAGATAGTCCAAGCCAGGGGAAAAGTTCCTCAAGTAGGTACCACAAGTTAGTTTTATGAGAAAATACTAAAAAGCACGATTCACATAAAAAAAGTTAGAATTATGAGAATCTTCTACACTCAAAAGTTAGAAAACATTCTTGAAAGGATAGAACTTGCAGACTGGAGACAGAAACTCAGGGAACCTATTACATATGGGCATCAGACTTTGTCGGATAACTGGAAATCTTGCGCACTTGGGGAACGAATTAGAAAAGAGGGAAGAGATCTATCCAAAGTAAAAGACCTAGTACCAGAGGCCATAAAACTAGGATTTGACTTTGCGGCAGCTATAAAACACAGGGATAGTACAACAGCACTAGAAA
>MNFB01000027.1 GCA_001917995.1 Thaumarchaeota archaeon 13_1_40CM_4_38_7
TGCTTGGAGCTCCAGTTGTTGGGCTCAGTGATATTGCAGGTGTGGTTGCAACTGTAGTTGCAGAAGCAGTGTTAGATGGAGAACTAGTTCCAATACTATTGATTGCTGATACTCGATAAGTATACTGTGTTGCAGATGATAATCCTGTATCAGAGTATGCGGTTGCTGTACTACCAGTGTTGGATATAATAGTTGAAAATGCGCCACCGGAGGTTGCTCTCTCAATTTTGTACCCTGTTACTGTCCCAGAAGATGCAGTCCAGCTTAGATTGATTTGTGATGTGGAGGTCGCTGTAGCTGTTAGTCCAGTTGGTGAGCTGGGAGCTGTGGGTGTAGGTGGAGGTGTAGTTCCGGCTAGAGAAGAAAGGTCGGTAAGATACTGATTAAAGTATGATGGAAATACAGCATACGGGTTTGGTTCTGTCTGGTCTGTTATATAGACCCACTTCAAGTATTTTGTTGCCATATGAAGCCAGGTTGGGTCATATGTTGACGTACTGTGAATCGTGGCACCAAAGCCAACTACATCCTTTGAGTATTGAGGATAGTAGGTTCTAGATGATAATGTAGACTCACTTGGGTAACCTGAAGACTCGAATATCGCTATATGATTGAATAGTGGCACATCAGTCTGGCATATTGAAGCTCCTGGATTTGCTCGTATGTAATTATAACCAAGTGACCTTGCATAGTTTGAGATTGTAGTATAGAACGCTGTTTGCGTGCAAGAGCCTGATACCTCATCGAACATTATCCCATCTAACATACCAGGATAGAATTGATTATAAGATGAGATCATCCCTTCTACATTTGCAATAGTTCTTCCTGTTCCATACGCTGTAGGCACGTATCCAGTAACTACAGCACCTGCGTTTTTGAGTTGGGTGATTGCATTTGTCCACGATGTTGAAGGCCCGCTTCCAGGTCCGGATGCCGGATTGATATTTACATTAAATGGTACATTGGGGAAAGCTTTGATAGCTGCAAGTACCTGTGGAAGCTCGCTGAGGCTATACAATGGATAGTATATGCCGGTATTTGTTCCCCCAAGCCTCGAAGTCAAGTCTCCAGACATTGCATAAGCAAAATGTGGCATGGTAGAAATTATGCTACAAAGTAAAATAGCTGAAACTAAGCCGACACAAATGCGGGAAGATTGTTCTATCATCTTGTTCTAGTACACTCCTCTAGTGGAGTAAAACAGTTGCACGTAAGGAGATGCAATTACAGCTTTCAGTTTCAGTTTTTTTATCTTGATTTCTTCTAGCAAATTCTTCTAGAAGAATTCTGTATCGTATTAAAGACGTGCGTAAAAAACTACGTATGGAGATTTCCGTCTTTATTATGAATAACACAATTGTTTTAACAAAAAATTATCATGCAGAAATGTGGCATACAGAAAGATTATCGTAGATAATTTTGAAAATCATATTTGTATGTAACGATAAATTACTTGCCTTTTCGGAAAATTGGTGGATCTTTCAATCTTATTTTTCAAATACATCCAAAACTATTATCCTTGACCAGTAGCATCAATCTGAGCTTAAAATAACCAACCTCCAGATTAACAGTATGTGATATGAAAGTTCAACGCATCTAGCATTTATCTCTAAGGAACTTCTTACTAGATTGTTTGAAGAAAGTTATCATGGCTTACATCGGTGGAGGTATTGTAGCGGTATTAGTAGCTGCTACTGCGTTTTTCGCTTCATATCCCGCACAAGATTATGCGATCTCAGTAGACCCACTTCTTTCCAAGGGCCCTGGAGGAACCTATACACATGTTACTATAAAAAATACTGGAAAGCAACCTCTGACTAATGTGAAGATCGATTATGGAGGAACGACCAAGCCAGAGTTTATACCTGTCCTAATCCCAGGCGAGAAGATAATGCTCTCTCCACCAGATGGTAGCGATTTAGGCCAAGTTAGGGTAACGGCGGACGACGGAATTGATATTGCACAGCCCTACAGATCTCCTCTTAATGCACCGCTTATAGGAAATGGAGGTTTTGGTCAATAGTATTATTCATCTATACTCATCTCCACAGTCACCAATTGTATCAAACAAGTTTTCTGATCTTGACGTAATTGATTCTATCTTTTCTTGATCTTGTTTGTCAAGCTTTACCGCAAAGACTCTGGCATTATCTGACTTGTGCTCTGCAATACTTAATCTGACACCAATTATTACGCCAGCAACAGCGGGTTTGTCCAAGATGTATCTGGTTGCGACATTTGCAATACTAACATTGTGCTTTTTTGCAATTGCATCCAGTACAGCAAGTAATTCTTGAAACAGATTCCATCCACCCCAAGCATCTATCATGTTCTTGTATTTTTGTAAGCTCAGTGTATCCAGCTGAGCCCCCGTTGGCTCTTCTCTTCCAAAATATTTTTCTGACAAGAACCCACCAAGAAGAGTTCCGTAAGATAGCAACTTGATATCATTTTTTTGGCAAAACGGAGTCATTTTGATTGCTGGTCTCTGGTCTATAATAGAATACTGTACCTGATTTGATATCAGTTTGAATCCTTGTTCTATCGTTATTTTGATCGTTTCGGTATCAAAATTTGTCAACCCAACGTGCCTTATCTTTCCCTCATCACGAATCTTTGAGAGATGATGTAATGCGTCAAGATAACTTGTGTCGTCATAATCCCACCAGTGAAACTGGATAACGTCAATTGTTTTTATCTCCATCCTACGAATGGACTTGTCGATATAACATTCCACTATACTTCTAGTCATCGGGCCAGGATTTGGGACAAATTTTGTCAGTCCTTGAACCAGAGCAAGCTCTGTTTCTCCTTTTTGTTTTGCTAGCTTTCTTCGAAATTGGCCAATATATTCCTCGGCAGGTCCGTAAATGTCTGCCATATCCCAGGTAGTAAAACCGGAATCGTGATACAAGAACATCTCTGATATTGCAGACTCGGCATTGATCTGGCCGTGTCCTCCTCCTACTTGCCACATGCCGTTTAGGATTCTGCAGATTTGCAAGTCAGGTGCTAATTGGAAAGTTCTTTTGGCTTGCGACATGTTGGGTAATGTCTTTTCTGAAAAATCCCTTCAAATAATGCTTTTCGTGATCAAGGTCTAAAAACGCGTTCATCTAGTCAGCAAAAGAGCTAATCCCACTTTCAAACCATTCAAGTATAGTCTAAAAGAGTAGAAGGATCTAAATATCAAAAATTTTTCATTAGCTTTAATGATTTACGCCACATGCATGACATGTGAGTTTGAGACATCTGGGCAATCATTTGATGAATTAGATTCGAAATTTAAACGTCATTTTGTAATTCGTGGTCATGATTCTTATTTTTACAAAGAGAAGAACATACAGAAGATAAGAAAAATTTCATAATATTTTCAGATAATATAGTGAGTGAACTTGTGTGAATGGAGAAAAATATCTTCTAAAAATAGTCTTTCTTTGAGATCAATGCATTAACCTTCCTTACTATTCTATGATATGAGGGATTGTTCTCATCGCCTTCAATTTGAAGAGTGCCGTCCTTGTAATAATAAATTGATATTTTTCCAGCCAAAGATATGATATCAAATGATTCTATCATGGAATCATGAAAAGATGGATATTGTGACAGGATGTAATCTCCTTTGAGTGCATTTTTTACCAATTCATAAGCATCTCGTGGCACTTTTCTATAATCTACCAAATCCCTTAGGAGAATTTTCTGTAAATCACAATACTGCCTATCATGGCAAGGGTAACCACTATTGACGAAAACAAACCGAATTCAGGAACTGCGATTGTTTGTTTTACATGCTCACTTAGGGAAGCAACTTCATCTGAATTGATCCCAAGGGCTTCAATGCACTGTTTAGATTTGTTGTAAACATCCCATGTTTTTTGATATTTCATTATAAAGTCGTGTTGTTCTTGTGCTGTCGAATTAGGATATGATCTGGTGTAAAATTCTAGCTGTTGATTTATTTGATTCACGACAGAGATAAAGATATTCGTTTCAAGTTCTTTCTTGAAAGGGTTGCAAACGTAGTTGCCAGCACTATCGAATTCAGCATATACAGACGTTCTCCCTATACCTATAGTAGAAAATGGGAACAAGAGGATTATTAGTGGGATAAAGACTAAAAATCTCAATATAGAAAGAAGGTAGTTCAAATTGATAAGTTTTTAGGGCTTGAAAATCACAAACTGACCCATTATAAGTCACTCATCATTGCAATTGTGAAATCAGAGATAGACAAGCTCGGTTATCTCTCTACTTTCAATCTTGTTACAAAGCTTGTTCTATGCAAGGTCAAGAGGGTGAACGAACTTTGTTAATCGAGATATAATAACTGGAAGAAAGGTTGGTTACTGAAACCATGAAACGTGCAGAGTTGGACTGTATTCCATTCACCGAATATATTCCGAATGAGTGTTGGAAAAAGGTTGCATTTGGTACAGACCTTGGCATTATGTGGATTACTCTTCCATCCTGCTCTGA
This sequence comes from Thaumarchaeota archaeon 13_1_40CM_4_38_7, assembly GCA_001917995.1. Taxonomy (GTDB): domain Archaea; phylum Thermoproteota; class Nitrososphaeria; order Nitrososphaerales; family Nitrosopumilaceae; genus Nitrosotalea. The sequence continues at coordinate 4,477 of MNFB01000027.1, forward strand.
GATAGCAAAAGTGCTCGTTATCAACAGACTGGAAAAAATGGAGTTAGTTTTTACAAAAGTGAACTCTACGATTACAATAAGGGATAATTGCCTTTGTTATCATAAGGGTAATCTAATCAGAATAGACAAACTGTAATAGTATCACAATAAACTACCTAAACTTTATAGATGTACGAGATCGGTACCATCGCGCGCTTACTTTGGATCCACTTTATCAATGACATCTAGTTGTAGGATTCTCGCTTTTGATTCAATTTTGAAGATCAGCTCTTAGAAAAGTTGTGTGCGTTTTCGCATTTAGCTCAAAATGGAAAAATTTTATCTAACTTTGTTATAGAACATTGTAACCTTTTTCATGCATAAAATCTATTTTGATCATTTCTAGCTGTGTCTTGACGTACTGTGACATGCATCAACACAAATAACATGCAAACAATATGTTATGGTATGAGTCAGAAAGAAATCTCTGCAGTCTATGATTCAGATCCTGTTTCAAAAACAGCAAGCGAATTCCTTCAAGTGATCGTCAAATCAAAAGACAGGCCAAAATTTCTTGCTCAGTTTAAATTCAAGGGTAGCAATGTTGCATACGAACAGTTGGTCACTCGTAGGCAGTACCTTTTTTTGAAAGCAATGACTTCGATAGAATTCTGTAAAATTGTTTCTTGATTACAAATAACTATAATTACCACTGATGTACAATCTATAATTGTTCTGCCCGATTGCTTGTCTCTTCTGTAATCTGTTCTACGGAGAGAACTCCATCCTTGCTCCCAACTGCGTTTACCGCGCTACCTGATTTTATGAAAGCCGAACTCTTGGCTTTCCAATACTCTCCAGCGATTACAACATAACCTTCTTTATCAGATGATATATCATCAACAGCCCTACCTTTTCCTACCGGATACTTTGAAAGTACTCTCTTCATTTTAGTAGCCTTAAAGGCTTTGAACATCAGAAAGCCAAACAATGCAATAATCGGAATTAACATTAAGGAAAGAGTGGTAATAATGTCTGTTGTGTAGCTGGCAGGAACTAGCATGGGGGTGACTGGTTGTACCACAAGCAAGGCCATGCCAGCCGCCAAGGTAATCACGCCGCCAATACCAAGTATGCCAAAACCGTGCACATGAAGTTCGAAGAGGATAAGTCCTGCACCTATTCCCATCAACACAAGTGCAGCCCAGTTGACATTAAATCCTTCCCCGATTAATCCTAGTATTAACAGCACGCCGCCAAAAACCTCTGCGCCAAATCCGGGATGACCTAGTCCCAGAATTATTGCCAAGACTCCAATTGAAAGAAACATGGTAGATACTATAGGGTCTGACAGAACACCAAGGAGATTTGCCCTCAAACTTGGTTCATACTTGATTATCTGGGCGTTTATTGTATTTAGAACGACCTCACCTTTTAGCGTGCTGACCTTCGTTCCGTTAGCCTTTGCAAGAAGATCTTCAGGACTAGCTGCGATAACCTCGATTACATGGTTTTTCAGCGCCTGCTCCGGTGTTAGGTTGTCGTTGTGCGTTACAAATCTGGCAACTTGCGTAGAGTTTCTTCCATGCAGCTCTGCTTGCGCAGTCAACTTTCCTATAATGGCGTTTACAAACTTTGATTCATTCGTAGGCTGACTTCCAATGACTGGCTGTGACGAACCTATAGTAGAATATGGGGCCATTGCAGCAAGGTCTGACGTCATGAGTATTATGGTACCAGCAGAAAAGGCGTGCTTTCCTGCTGGATAAACATAACCTATCACAGGAACGGTAGACGATTGGATGGCATCCATTATCTTGAACGTAGAATCTGCAGAACCGCCAAATGTATCCAATGTGATAAGAATTGCATTATATTTGTCAGTTGGTGATTCCTCCACCGCAGCTGAAACTTTTTCTGCAGAGGCCGGAGTGATAGGCTCACTTAGCTCAACCCATAAGACCTTTTTTTCTTGTTCAGCTTGTGATGATATCATTGGAAATAAAATTCCTACAAGGGACAAAACAAGTACAAATCTCACTTGAATCCCTTTTTTATTCATTCTTTGCATCAAGCAGAACTACTTTCTTCCGAATTACTGCTACTGGTGTCTGTCTGAGAGCGTTGTAGCTTTTCCTTGACGATTCCCAATATTGTACCAAGGTTTTGAGAATCGCCTCCGGTTACAACGATCATATTTTTCTCTCTTGCAATCTCAGCCCACGTTTGCAGTTCTCGGAGCCTCATTGCGGCCATGTGTTTGCTGTAGAATATTGCAGCTTGGGACATTTTTTCAGAAGCTATAAGTTCACCTTCCGCCATAATTATTCTGCTCCTCTTCTCTCGTTCTGCTTCAGCCTGCTTTGCTATAGCTCTTTGCATTTCTGCAGCTATGGCAACGTCCTTTATTGATACAGCTGAAACTTTTATTCCCCATGGTTCTGTAATTTCATCAAGTATACCTTGCAATTTTTTGTTCAATTCTTCTCTCTTTGTTAATACTTCATCAAACTCGACTTGACCAATGACATCTCGCATGGTTGTCTGTGCCAGAAGGCTTGATGAGGTAATGTAATCTTGGACTTTAACCACTGCCTGGTTAGCATCGTTTACTCTAAAGTAAACAACAGCGTCAACGTCAACTGTTACGTTATCTTTCGTTATTATTCTCTGCTTTGGAATATCAAGTGTCAGCAATCTTAGGTCGATCTTTCTAAATCTGTCTATGACAGGCAGTATGATTATAACACCAGGACCTTTTGCACCAATGAGCCTGCCAAGCCTAAATACGACAACCCTTTCGTACTCTCTGATTACCTTTATCGACGATGCTAAAATTATGAGGATTATAATACCAACAACTGCGGCGGCTATGCCTGTATCATATCCGATCTGAAGTGCCAGTTCAGCTAATTGCATGCATGAGTTTAGTTTATCTTTGAATTAAGCATTTTATGGTCAAGTGAGTTCATAGACAATCAGCAAAAAGGCAAAACCTCATTCAACATGGAGATTGGTGTCATGAATAGCGTATGAATCGTTTCCAAAGCTGGCACGACAATCTTAAATCAAAAAAATTAATATGTGAAATAATGAAATCTCTGACATCCTTATATGACGCGCGAAGCGAGAAATACCCGATATACCATTCAGGTATTCTAGCCTTTGTCATAACAACATGTCTTCCATTGAATGTTGGCATCAGCAGACTTCCAGTTATTGATGTTATTGCATTGTTATTGGCTGGTTTTGTCTCATTGTTTATGCTTGCCAGAAATGATCAAGTTGGCTTGGGCCTTTTAAATCACCTACGGATACCAGACAGAAAGCAAGCTGTTCGATTCGATAAAAGACTATCTGGAAAAAATATGGAGAGAGTTGCAGACCGCAAACTATCTCAACTTGAGACTCTCAAGCAAGATCCTTTCACTCTGACACAAAATGCGCTGGAATACATCATAACTACCCATGATGAACATCTTGATTCAGCAACTCGTGTAAAGCTAGAAGACGTACGCCAACGATTGCACAAAATAGCCGGTGAAATCTGTAATGCCTAAAATACATTCCCAATGATCCTAAAACAATTAAGAA
>MNFB01000010.1 GCA_001917995.1 Thaumarchaeota archaeon 13_1_40CM_4_38_7
TGGAAGATCTTACAGAAAGGGACCTTTTGAGAGTCTCAATGGTATTATAGCTATCACTATCTGTACATGCTTTTCTGCCTTTGAACAGTTTTACAAGGGTAGCAAGTGAGCCCTTCCCACGCTCAGATTTTATTATTTCACAGTCAGTAGATTCTTCTTTTGCACGGCCCATCTCAAGCTCGGGGGATATGATAGTGGTACCGTTCTTGTCTAGTATACCAATTGCCTCACCCCAGAAACCAGTCATGTAAAATAAATTCTCAGGCTCAAATGCAACCAAAGTGTCACATCCTAGTTTATTGCAAAACTTGAGTAGATTCTTTTGGCGTTTTCGCATTACCATGGATCTTGTCATTTAGTGTTTTATACTTGCTGGAAGGTTTAGATAATGGAATCAGACTTTGTGTTTTCGTGGAAGAAAAAAAGAAAGTAGTAGCATTATTGTCTGGAGGACTTGATAGTAGACTAGCTGTAAAAATGATGCAAAACCAAGGATTTGATGTCACAGCTGTTGCAATTAAGACTCCGTTTTGCGATTTTGATTGTGGGAGAGGATGCGGATTTGAAATAAGAGAAACAGCTGATACGTTAGGTGTTGATCTTAGGACAGTCTATCTTGGTGATGAATACATTGAGATGCTCAAGCATCCAAAGCATGGATTTGGTTCTGGTATGAACCCATGCATTGATTGCAGGGCAATGATGTTCAAAGCTGGCAAAAAAGTAATGGAAGAGGTTGGTGCCGAGTTTATTATTTCAGGCGAGGTTCTAGGACAAAGACCAATGAGTCAACACGGTCCTGCTCTAAGAACAATCGAAAAAGAAGCCGGACTTGAAGGAAAGATAGTCAGGCCACTCTCAGCAGCTTTGCTTCCACCAACAGAACCTGAAACCAATGGTCTGATAAAAAGAGAAAACCTTGGAATGATTCGAGGCAGATCAAGAAAAGAACAGCTGAAACTAGCTAAAGAATTTGGTTTTGAAAACCCGCCGAACGCAGGTGGTGGTTGTCTTTTAACAGATCCAGCATTTTCAGTTAGAGCAAAAGATCTCTTCAAGCATGTAGAAACTCCTACAACAAATGATATTGATCTTCTAAAAATTGGAAGACATTTTAGGTTTGATCCTAAAACAAAATTAATTGTTGGAAGAAACAAAGATGAAAATGAAATGCTGCAAGCTTTAGCACTAGATGGTGACGTTTTGCTTGAAACAAAAGATCATGTCGGGCCAATATCGTTGCTTAGAGGTGATGATTTTGAAAAGAATTTGGAATTATCAGCAGCCATAACATTGCGTTATTCTGATGCTCCAAAGAATACAGCTGAAATAGTGCTGTTCCAGAAAAAGGAGACAAAATCGGAGCTTTCAGTCTCCCAAATTGCCGAATCAGAGTATCTCCAGTACAGAATTTAGGTGCACAAGCTAGTATGTGAACTGCAATTGACTAGCAAGACTTTTTGAGGGAGAGTAACTTGAATATCATCAGTATGCAGACCCAAAAGTCTCCCATGTATCTCAAGGCAATAACGCTAAGGGACTATAGTGATGTCCATAGTGTAAGAGATGATATCAAAAAGGGTATGATTTTGGTTCTAAGAGTTACACCGCTTGCACAAAAAAATGTTGATGAGCTCAGAAAAGCAGTTGAAGAAATCTATAGCATTGCAAAAAGTGCTGATGCGGATATTGCAAGACTTGGTGAAGAAAGAATTATTGTGACGCCTGTGGGCGTGAAAATCTGGCGAGCAGAGTACGACTTAAAGTAATCTTAGGCCTTCTTGAACTTGTGGACAAGTTGTTTGAATTCTAAACATTCTGTGAATCGAGCTTGCAAGATTTTCACACTTTCTTCGTTCACCATGGTTTACTATAACTCTCCTAAGCTTTGGTCTTAGTCTGTGAACATACGACATTAACTGGTTATAATCACTGTGGCCACTAAATCCATCTAGTTTTTCCGTGGAACAGTTGATATTGATTACTTCTATTTTTCCTTCCTTGCCCATTACAGATACTTGTCTTGAGCCATCAAGTACCCTTCTTCCTAAAGTTCCATTTACTTGATACGATACAAACAAGATCTTGTTTTTCTGTATTGGTGCAATGTTCTTGAAATATTCCAGTACCGGTCCACCTTCTAACATACCCGAAGTCGCCATGATAATACATGGTCCTTCACGCAATGGCTCTTCTCTTGCATCAGAGTGTTCGATATTTGTGAAATATTCAGAGTCAAATGGATTCTCATCTGTTTCTAAGATCTTTTGTCGTAAATCGCGGGCAAGATACTCTGGATAGGCTTCATGGATGGCAGTTGCTTCTGAGATCATTCCTTCTGTGAATACTGGTGCCTCCATCAGTTGTCCTAGTTTCATGTATTGATTTATTACCATCATGAGTTCTTGAGCACGACCTACGGCAGGAATTGGAATTAAGACCTTGCCTCCGTTTCGTAGTGTCTCATTTACTGATTTGACAAATGCGCCTTCAACTTCCTCCCTTGTCGCCTGAATGTCTTCTTTTGCTCCATAAGTACTCTCAATTAGTAGAGTCTCAATTCTTGGAAAGTTCCATGATGCACTCTCAAATAGCATGGATTTACCATACTTTAGATCGCCTGAATACACAAAATTATGATTGCCGTTTCCAATGTGGAAGTGGCAGCTAGCAGAACCTAGTATGTGGCCTGCATTTGAAAATACTAGTTTGATATCAGGCGAGATATCCGTTACAGTACCATATGATAGTGGAATTGTCTGTTTCATTACCTGCTTGACATCTCTTTCAGAGTATAGCGGAACCTTGCCTTGTGCGGCTGCTACCTTGATTGCATCCAGTTGAATGAGGTTCATCATAGGTAGGGTAGGTTCTGTGCAGTAGACAGGTCCCTTGTAGCCATACTTGAAAAGAACGGGTAAAAATCCAGTATGGTCTAGGTGTGCATGGCTTATTACAACTGCATCTAGCTCGTCTAACGTGATATTTGGCCAGTCAAGGCGAGGAAACGCTTCCATTGGGCTCCGGGCACCTGGATTTACACCACAATCGACTAAAATCTTTGACTCGTGTGTGGTAAGCAGCATACAAGACCTTCCTACCTGGCTGAATCCTCCTAGTGTAATAAGAGAAACTTCGGCATCTTCAGAAAGTTTTGGTCGAAAGATCTGCTCACCTACTTGTCGGAGGTGCTTGCTTCGTTCAGTAGATGATATCTTGAGGTTATAGTTTATGGTTTGAATTGTTTGCGATTGAGCTGTGGTAGCTTTTCTTATCCTAACTCTCCATCCTGTCTTGGATACAAGGTCTACCATGTTAAAGACCTCGGCATTATTTAGAAGCCATGGTCGCTTTATCTCAATTGTCATCTCACCTGTTGCAGTATCAAAGAAAGTACCTTGCAGCTCAGCATCTTTTGGAAGCATTTGAGTAAGAATCTGTCTTGATTCTTCCTCACTTTTTCTGATGGACTCTTCAGTTCTTACTACGATTCTCTTTTTTATGACGTTTACCATGTTTGAGATTACTTCGTTGTGTTCCATTAGGTATCTTGGGTTCTTTGTATAGATTGCAATTCTCGGTCCCTCATAGTCTATCTTTGTAACATCAGCCTCTTTTGGAATACTTTGCAGTATGGTTCCCATGATATTGGGTGCTGGAGATAGTTCACGTTGTTGTGTTTTTCTTTGCATTAAATCACTAAAGCGTAATGATGGCCTTTTTCTGCTCTTTTGATAAGAGTTGGAATCCTTGCTTGTCGATTGTTGCGACGTTTATGCCGTCACCAGTTCCAATGTTTCTTGTTATCGCAGCTTTTACCGCTCTTAGGGCAATTATTTTTCCTTCTTCTATGGTAAGACCATCTCGGTATTCACTTTCCAAAAGACCATATGCTACTGGTGAACCGCTTCCTGTTGTCACGTATTTTTTTTGGTCAAGTGAACCAAACGGATCAATGTTGTAAAGCGATGGACCTTGCTTGTCGTATCCTCCTACCAAGATATCTGCAATAAAACCATAGTATCTATTTTGGAAGAAGATAAGCGATGCAAGTCTTGCAATTGACTTGACTGGCAGATACTCTTGTTTTTCTATTCTGTGAATGTTAGAATGATATCGTAACATGTCTGTTATATTCTGCGCATCTGCAACTCCACCTGCCATTGTCATGCCTGCGTGATTGTCTATCTTTTGGATCTTCATCGTGTTGTTATTTGCTATAAAATAGCCTGCACTTGCTCTCATGTCGGCGCACAAAACTACGCCGTCAGTACAGGTGATACCTACTGTAGTTGTTCCATGTAGTGTGTGTTGTTCAATGTAGTCTGACAAATAACATCTTACCTAACTAGAGATACATTCGATTAGGTTTTCACCGGCTTAAATAACTTTGTATTCTGAGGGATAATCGATAAATAATGAGATTCCAAGTTCAATCCATGCCTTCTCATGTAATGGAGTTGCCAAGGAAGATAGTCATTGGTGAGAAAAATATCAGTGACATTGGAACCTTTCTGGTAGGCCTTTCTAATCCAAAAAAAGTCTCTATTGTTTCAGGGGACCAAGTAAGAAAGATCGCATTCAAGAAGGTGGCCTCTTCACTTTCTGATTCAGAGATAAAAAATGTCTGGCATCTTAGCAAAAGCAATGATGTGGCATCTGTAAAAAGAACTCTTGAGCAGATAAAGAAGGACAAAGGCGATCTGATAGTTGGAATAGGTGGTGGAAGGTCTGTTGATATTGCAAAGATGATTGCATTTACGTTAAAAAAGTCATTTGTTAGTATTCCAACTTCGGCATCCCATGATGGTATAGCAAGTCCCTTTGTTTCCTTACGTGGAGACAAGCCTTATTCCATAATTGCAACTGCCCCACTAGGAGTATTTGTTGATATTGAGATTCTAAAAAAGGCACCAAGAAAACTTCTTGCAAGTGGTTGTGGAGATCTTATGGCCAAAGTAACTGCTGTCAGGGATTGGGAACTTGCAAGAGACAACATTGGAGAATATTTTGGCACTTATGCTGCAAATCTGGCATCAATGAGCGCTAAGATAGTTATAGACAATTCGAAGAATTTCAAAAGAAATCCAGACGTAAGAATGATTGTAGAAGCACTGATTAGTTCAGGTGTTGCTGCGTGTATTGCTGGAAGCAGCAGACCCTGTTCTGGAGCAGAGCATCTTTTTTCCCATGCAGTGGATTATCTTGAACCAGACGTTGGACTACATGGAGAAAAATGTGGAATTGGTGCAATTTTGATTGCAAAGCTTCAGGGTCAGGACTGGAAGAGGATTATTCAAATGTTAAAAAATGTAGGTGCGCCCACTACTGCAAAAGAGATTGGACTCTCTTCTCGAACTCTAGCAAAAGCACTGACTATTGCCCAGTCATTAAGACCGGAAAGATACACTATTTTAAGTCAAGTTAAGATGAACGAAGAAAAAGCTATCGCTTTGGCAAAAAGCACTGGCGTATTGTAGCTTAAGCTGCTTTTGGCTGCACAGGCTTGGCTTCAGCTGCCTTTTGTTCTACTGGCTTGGTCTGAGGCGGTTCCTGTTTTGCCTTGTTATAAGTCTCGATAAAGTTGATCTTGTCTAGTTTATTGACAAACTTGAGAACCTCATTTGCAATTGCACGCTTTACAACCTGTATACCTTCCATCATCATTGCTTCTTCTGGAATTACGATATCAACTTGTGAATCTTTTATCTCAAACTTGAGCTTTGATTCATCAAGCGGGAATCTTCGTTTGAGTAATCCCAATATCTTGTCTTGATCAGTATCAAGTGACTTGAGTATATTTAGATCATACAAAATTGTTCTTCCCGCAAACCTATGATTGTAATCAACCTGAACTCTCCCCGAGCCGATAAATCTGATAATTCCAGCCTTGTCATCAATCTCTATAGTGTCTCCAACAGAAACTTTCTCAGCATCATCTCCAAGTTTTCGCAAAGGAATCATTCGAACCTTGCTTGGATCTCTTGTTCCAAATCCTTTCTCTGGTGGAACCTCAATTGTTAGCTTATCACCAACATTTGCATTAAGAAGAGCGTCATCTAGTCCTTTGAGCACCCATGATTCTCCTACCGCTATTAGTCTTGGTTGATATTTGATATTTGCATCATAAAGTGAACTTGATTTAGCATCATCTTCTCTTGTAGTCTCAAAGACCTCGTTTGTGTCTTTTACCTTTGCAGTATAGTCTACCAAAACTAAGGTGCCTTTTTGGAAAGCCAACGTCATTCGATCCTTTTAGTTCCTTATATTAAGTTAACACGAAATCAAAGTGCTTTTAATTTCTCTTCAGCTACTTTGAGTGCTTCTGGATTTGTCTTGTATCCCATCATGTCAAGTGTTGATGCAATTGCGGATATAGTTCTCATAACATGGTATCTAGAAACTTCACCCATACATCCAACTCGAAACACTTTGCCTTTGAGATCACCAAACCCACCAGCTACAAGAACTCTAAACTTTTCAGACAAAGTACCTCTGAATGTTTTGTCATCTAGTCCATGAAGATAATTTAATGCAATTACAACTGTTGAGCGAGCATCTTCATTTGCAAAAGGTGTAAGACCCAAAGCGCTCAGCCCACTGTAAAGTGCGTTTGAACAAACTCTATGCCTTTTTACTCTGTTGTCCATTCCCTCTTCTAAGATGATATCAAGTGCCTCTCTATACGCATAAAGTAATGGCAGAGCAGGAGTAAATGGTGTCTCTTTGTTGTCGTCATAATACTTGAAGTATCTTGCCATGTTAAAGTAAAATGTAGGAGGTGGGTTTGCAATCATCTGTTTCTTTGCTTTTGGACTTACTGCTATTGGCGAGATTCCAGGTGGAGCGGCAAGTGCCTTTTGTGCTCCTGCGACACATACATCTACTCCCCACTTGTCCATATGAAATTCTTCACCACCTAGTATTGATACACCATCTACCACATAGAATGAATCGTTTCTAGAGGTAAGACTTGAAACCTTATCAAGATATTTGACCATGGTTCCTGTTGAAGTCTCATTCCATACAACATAGAATGCTTTTACATCCTTGTTGTTATCAAAGGCCTCTTTTACTTGATCAAAACTGGCGTTTTGCCCAAATGGTGTGCTAAGTCGTATCACATTTGCACCCTGCCATTCTAGCATTGTTGCAAGTCTTCCACTAAACTCACCGTTGACTGGGATTATCACCTTATCGCCCTTTTTGATCATGTTTACAACAGATGCTTCAACTGCTCCTGTGCCAGAAGCACTGAGCGCTACTACATCACCTTTAGTATCGAACACCTTTTGGGTCTTTTCAACAACATCAGTGTATAATTTTACGAAATCTTTACTTCTGTGATTTATCATATGAGTAAACATCGCTCGTGTTACTCTTTCCGGAACATTTGTTGGTCCGGGAAGCATTACTAAATATTCCAAATAAATTCTCCATTCTTTACGATTAGTAACCAATATTTATAATTAAAGAATCTACGACAGTCGCGCTTTGGCATTTATCTTTAATAGTAATTTTTTGGTTCCCTCTGGAACAAGTTCTGACCAATTATTTTCTGAGGCGATCATTTCACGAATGTTTGTACCTGAGATCTTGTCTCTTTGCAGCATAGGAACTTCGATTACATTAATTCCTCTTTTTTTATACAGATTTGTTGTAAAATCATCATTTGAGAATACCACATCATATTTTGGAACAATAGAATCTACATGATGTGTCCATTTCTCGTGATCGCCAATGTCTGGTATGTAGTAAATCTTGACTCGTTTTAGTATATCAGAATCAAGCGATGAAAGAATCATTTCTTTTCTTTCATCTGCGGTAAATGGGTTTTTCTTTTCATTACTCTTGTTTGAGCTTCCTATCCCTATCCAGAGATTTTCAACTTTTGACAGGCAAAAATTGACAGCTGCCAAATGTCCTTTGTGAAACGGTTGAAACCTACCAATTAAAAGACCATTCACGTCCAGTTTTCGCTGCACTTCTTTAAAAAACCATCATTGGTTACACAAGTTGTTCATGTTCCAACCGAAGGTTTTATTCAGTCAATTCCTTTATACTACAAAATATCATTTTATCAAAATCATCAAGTAGAAGTCTGGGAAAATGTCTTTATGACAAGTGTGATAATAAATGATACTGCGGCACTTGCAGGTATGGTGATTACCCATGCCCACACAATTCTTCTCCCAAGACCCCATCTAACTGCAGACATTCGTCTGACAGCCCCCACTCCCATTATTGAACCAGAAATTGCATGAGTTGTGCTTGCTGGAATACCAAGCCATGCAAGAACTGCAAGAATGCTTGCTGCTCCCGTTTCCGCTGAAAAACCCTGATATGGTCTTAGTTGGGTTATCTTAAGAGCCATGGTCCTCACTATTCTCCATCCCCCAAAGAATGTCCCAAGACTCATAGCTACTGCTGCCATCAAAATTACGTAAGATGGAATCTGGAATTTTGTGATAACACCCTGAGTGAGAAGAATAAGAGCAATAACACCCATCGTCTTTTGTCCATCATTTGCACCATGTGTCAGAGAGAAATATGTTGCTGACACAAGTTGTAGTCTTCCAAAAACTGAATTGACTCTACCTGGTTTTGCTTTTGCAAATGCTGCCATTATCAATAACGCTATAAGAAAAGCAACTACCAATCCCACAACTGGTGAAATTACGATTCCCATGGTCACCTTACCCAGACCATCAAAAACTATTGCCTTGGCTCCAGCTCCTGCCAAACCCGCACCAAGAATTCCTCCTACTAGAGCGTGGCTACTAGAGGTAGGCAAACCTAGTAGCCATGTGATAATATCCCAGACTATTGCACCAGCCAAGGCACCTATAATAATCTCTATAGTAACAAAATCTGGATTTATGATACCTTTTCCTATGGTTGTAGCTACAGCAACACCAAACAGAAAAGGTCCGACGAAATTAGCAACTGCAGCTATTGCAACAGCTTGAAGAGGCCTCAGAATTCTAGTTCCTATGACCGTAGCTATCGAATTTGCTGCATCATGAAATCCGTTCAGAAAGTCAAATGCAAGTGCTGCTATTATGGCTAATATGGCAATTTCCAACATAAAAAATCTAAGTATATTTGAGAACGACGTCTTCTATAGAATCAGCAACATCAAGACATCTGTCGGAAGCTTCTTCCAGTGCCTCATAGATGTCTTTTAGTTTTATTATATTGATAATATCGGTTGTTTCCAATAGCTCGCCTACAGCTTTTCTATATAGATCATCTGCTTTATGTTCGATTTCGCTAATGGTACGGCAATGTTCGATTATAGATTTGTTTACCTTCAGCTTATTTAGACTAGTAATCATGAGATTGATTTCTTTTGTAGAATTATGAATCTCCTTTGCTAGATCCAGCATGTAAGGTGGAGATGATTTTATCTTGAAATTAACTATCCTGCCTGATATGCCCTCAATATAATCAATAATATCATCGGTCTTTGAAGCAATTCTAGATATATCCTCACGATCTAATGGAGTAATGAATGTCTTGTTTAATTCTTCAAAAACAGAATGTGTAAGTTCGTCTGCTTCTCTTTCAATTTTTTTTATCTGTACATGATTTTCATTTAATTTTTGAAAATCATTAAACAGATCTACTAATAATTTTGCTGCATTTTCTGCTCTACATGCAAGCTCGTTTAGAATTGATAAAATCTCTTTTTCGTTTGACTTAATCCACGAAGTCCATTGCGTCATATAGTTTGTGACTTATCTTTCATAGTTAAATGTCTGATGTATATAGGACCTATGAACTATATAGTTGATTTTGCATCAGCACTAGTTAACAAATTGTTTAACTAACTAGGCCCCAATGGCTATTCTGGAGTTTCTAGTAAAAAATTCTAGGAAATAAAAGCAATGGTTATGGAATTGCTCGGCAGATTTTCTTCCGCACTTTGTACATATTTTTTGTATTAGTCTCCTGCATTCTGAACATTGTGAGTACCCTATCAGTTCAGTTCCACAACAGCGGCAACTTTCATCAGGCATTCATCAACCACTGTTCTAGATATGTACAAGGTTTTTCTTTAGTCATATGTCTTTAGTTACCATATTCTATATAGCCAAATGAGGTCTATTTTGGATTCACATAGGGACAAATCCTTTCCTAGTTCTTGAAATCCAGGCCATACTAAATCTAGAAATTACGATTATCTTCTTTCTGCATTTAACACTTACAGGCTGGCTCTTCACAACACATTACCATCTTCTGGCCAGCCTTTACTATATCACTGATAATCTTTGCAATATCTTTGTTAGATATTGAATACATGGTCATTTTCCCGTTTTCTCTGGTCTTTACTATATTGCATTGTTTAAGGGCTTTTAGATGATGTGATATCAATGGTTGTTCTTTTCTCAATTTAGAAACAATATCATTAACTGACATCTCATTATTTTTTTGTAAAAGATCCAGTATGCTAAACCGTGTCTCTTCACAAATGCATTGTAAGAGAGTAACTCCATTCATATCAATCAAAATTTATATAAATCTCTATTAATATAAAGATTATGTGTTAGAGAAAAGAATACTTTTCGTCTGTGTAGAAAATGCTGGAAGAAGTCAAATGGCGGAAGGCTTCTTCAGAAAGATTTCACCAGCAGAGTATCAACCCATAAGTGCTGGCACAAATCCTACTGATATAATTAATCCTCTTGCAATAGAAGTAATGAAAGAGATCGGAATAGATATTACCAAACAAAAACCCAAAGTTCTTTCTGATGATATGATAAGAAATTCTGTCAAGATTGTAAACATGGGATGCATGGATAAAGAATCATGCCCTGCATTATTCGTAAATAATGTAATAGAATGGAATATCTCTGATCCAAAAGGTAAGCCAATAGAACAGGTGAGGAAGATAAGAGACGAAGTTGAAGCAAAGGTAATGGAACTTGTTGCAATCCTCTAAGCTCGGCTTCTCCTCAAATCAAAAGAAATTCATTGCTGAGTTTGTTGGTACTTTTGTCTTGGTCGTTTGTGCCACAGGTTCTATAGTTTTAGACGCCAAGATAGGTGGGTCTCTAGGTTTATCTTTCATAGCTTTTGCTCCTGGAGTTGGAGCTGCTGTTATGATCTATAAATTTGCTAAAATTTCTCTGTCTAACTTCAATCCCGCTGTAACTGTAGGTTTTCTCATTACAAAACACATTCCAGTACGATTATTTCCTCTTTATTTTACGGCAGAAATTAGTGGAGCATTATTAGGAACCGTATTTGTAAAATATGTTATTGGAGCAGAGGCAAATTTAGGTACTAATTTCCCTAACTATTCTTATCCTATTCCTCTAATCTTTGGAGTTGAAGTTCTTGCTACTGTATTTCTGATGGGAATGATTCTGCTAGTAATCCATACAAATGGATTGAGAGGATTTGGTTGGATAGCAATAGGTTCTGTGATTGGTTTAGACATTTTCTTTCTATCGTTTATCTCTGGTGCTTCAATGAATCCTGCTCGCTCCCTTGCTCCAGCCATATTTTCTGGAGCGATAGGTGACCTTTGGTTATACTGTAGCGCAACTTTTGTCGGCTCTGCTATTATTGCAGTGATTTATAGAAAGATAAAAGATCGATTCTTACCAAAGGTTCAGTAGATCAGCTTTATGATATCGCATAATGATTTGCATGTTAAGGCAATACTTGTAATATCTGCTTTATTCTTGGTCACTTGTGCAGTAAATCTACAGGCTCCACTGTACTACAAATACGCAGAATTGTCAGGCTATGGATATGGATTGATAACAGTTGTCTTTGCGGCTTACGTGATAGGGGTTCTTCCTACCTTGGTTCTATTTGGTGGGATCTCCGATCGCATTGGTAGAAAAAACTCGATACTGCTTGCCCTAATACTAGCAATATTGGCCACCAGTTTAATGATTATCCTGCCAAAAATTCAAACATTGTTTGTTGCGCGTATACTGCAAGGAATCAGCTTTGGATTATGTGCAGGTGCTGCCTCTGCGTATCTCACTCAATCAATGGAAAACCCTGCAAGGGCAGCAGCATATGTTGCTGCATCAACGTCTGTTGGGTTTGGCATGGGTGCCTTGTTTACAAGTGGCGCGCTCTTGACTGGACAGTCCTTAGTACCTCCAAGCTACTGGATTATTGTTATTATCACGATAAGTTGCTCTGTAATGTTTTTGGGCATTATTCCAGAACAGAAAAGATTACACAATACGATTCTGATACTGGCAAAGATACCAAAAGGTACGCTCCTAATTGGATTAACAATCACAACTGCTTGGGCAGTAAGTGGGTTAACTACTGCGATCCTACCTTCGCAATTGGCACAACAAGGCCTCGCTAGTTGGTCAGGGTTAGCAATATTCCTCGTGATGGGTATAGGCGCAATCGCTCAGCCCATAGCACGTAAGATGGAACCATTACGTTCGATTAAGATAGGTTTTGTACTGATACCATCAGGATACTTGCTGATGTTGATGGGATCTTGGTCAGGAAATATTGCTATTGTATTAACTGGTACATCACTTGCAGGCCTTGCATGTTACGGCTTTACCTATCTTGGTGGGCTAGCACAATTTTCAAAGGCTGGAGGACTTTACAATGCAAGAGCAATATCGGGATACTATTTGTTTTCATATGTCGGCTTTAGTGTACCAATAGTCCTTTTGGGATTTGTTTCTGATGTTGTAGGAATACTTGGGGCACTGACTTATTTTGGAATTGGTATTGTTATTGCAAATGTTCTTCTATTTGTCTTGTTAAGATCACAGAACACAAAAAAAATTCATTAAAAAAGAATATGGAACCAATAAGAATAGATGGTGCTTTTGGAGAGGGTGGTGGACAAATTATCCGAAGTGCAATTACATTGTCTGCTATTACCGGAAAGCCCGTAGAAATTGAAAACATTCGTAAAAATAGAAAGGTCCTAGGACTGAGACCCCAACACATGCTTGGGGTAAAAATTCTGTCAAAAATTTGCCAAGCAAAAGTGGAAGGTCTGCATGTAAACTCTACCTTTCTTAGATTCTTTCCATCCGAGGGAGTTGATATGAATCTGAAAGAAGACGTTGGCACTGCAGGCAGCATTCCATTAATCTTGCAGGTACTTGTTCCCGCAGTCTCTCTTATGAAAAAGAGCTTACGGCTCTCAATTATAGGTGGGACAGATGTTCCATGGAGTCCTACGTCTGATTATACAAGATTTGTCTTAGGGGAGGTATTTTCCAGAATTGGAATAAATTTTGAAACTGAAATTAAAAAACGTGGATATTATCCAAGAGGAGGAGGCTTGATAGAAATAGGAATAATTCCATGCAAAAAGCTAAGTCCTGTCTCGCTCCTTGAACGTACTACTAAATCTACAAGACTTGTTTGTTCTTATTCAAAGATACCAAAGGAAGTAGTAGAAAAAGAGGTAGATAGCGCAAAAACAATTCTTGAAGCAAATGGATTTTCATGTGATTACGTGGTAAAAGAAGAAATTGCGCTTGACAAGGGATGTTCCATGCTTGTATTTTCGCATGATAGAAGTTCTGTTATTGGATCTGATTCAATCTACCAAGGAAAGATGGAGGGGATTGGTGAATTCATAACAAGAAAATTCGTCCAATCAGATCTTGGAGTAGACCTATGTCTTTCCGATATGCTGGTGGTTCCACTTTCGCTAATCAATGAAACGTCAACATATAGAATAAAACAAATTACAAAGCATTTAGAAACTAACCTCTTTGTTGCTTCAAAGATAACTAACTGCAAGTATGGCATAGAAAGACTTGATGATGGTTTTGAGGTAAGAATAGTTGGTAGCTCATATTCCTGAGTGAAGTAGTGCCGCCGTAAACAAAATGGCTACGGAGACAACTACTGTAATCCTACCTAGCATGATAATTTTTGAGCGAAGCTTTTGCAAGAGTTCGGATGAAAGCTGTCCTGATTCTATCCTTCTTTCTGTTTCAGATCTAATCAATCTTACATGTACCGCAAAGGTGACAATTAAGATGATTACAAGTATTATCTTTACTACAAGAACCAACCCATAGTTAGTTGATAAAAATAATGATGGTTTTGCAAACAAGTTAACAGAGTTATAGATTCCACTTGCAATTAGGATTAGCAACGATGGAATTGCAATTCTGTTAAATTTTCTTCCCACACGAATCATTATGGCTAGTCTTCCCTCTACAGAATCTGAAATTGTCTTAAGAAGAGGAGCAAGTACAATTCCAATGAACATAGATCCCCCAACCCATATGGAAGCTGCAACAAGATGAGCCCACATGATAAGGGCGTCAAGCAATATCATGCATCTATACCAAAGTCAATGAATAATATCTATTCTGATCTGAAATTGTAATGTGATACCATTTATGAAAACCTAAAGGTAACCCTAGTTAAGAATATAAAAAATTAGTTTAAGCGTATTTCAGCTTAAAATCTTCTTTCGCCACGATGTTTTGGTAAACATTCACGACAATATACTGGTCTTCCTTCTTTTGGTTGGAAAGGTACCTGTGTTTCTTTTTTGCAATCCGCACATGTTGCAGGATACATTTGTCTGTCTGATGACATACATTTTGGAAATTCTAGCCGCATAATAACTATATCGTACACAAACGAATACCTAGTGTATCACAAAACTTGAGCAGTGTCTTATCTGAGAAGGTTTTTTAGTTAATTAGAACTCGTAGCTCCTAGATTTGGTTAGCAGGGGAAAAGTTGTAATAATTGCGGCATTTGCTGGCCTCGGTTTCATGATGGTCTTTTTCTATCTTTATGCAAATTCCTTTCAAGGTGATCTTAACAAAGTAACGATTCGGCTCGAGAGTGTTAATATTCTTGATGAGAATAAACTGGATAAACGAGCCCACCTTAATGTAAGATTCTATATTCAAAACCCTACGTCTATGGTATTGACGGTCTCTACCATCAATTATGAATTGTATGCAAATGGGAATAACGTTGGAGAGGGCCATTTTACAACAGAAGACATTCCAGAGGCCGGAAGACCCCCCCTTTTTGCGAATGATAATCTGACTTTATCAAACACATTTGAACTTGTAAATGATGATAAGATTTCAAAAGAATATCTGGCAATAACAACTAATCAGGCAGTAAAATATGAAGCAAAAGGACAAATTACTATAGAGTCATTTTTGACAGCAGTTACCAAGGATTTTGATTCAACTTTGGGCTAGCCAAGTCCCCAACTTGTTTTGGTCTTTGGTGTAATTTTTACAAACGGAGCTTCTCCTTCTTTCCAAGGATTTTCCCTTACCCAGGCAAATTTTTTGTAGAAAATATCGTACAAACGCTTGAACTCGGGACCCTTTTCTACAAGGATAGTTAAGCCTTGCACTATCACAGCTTTGTGCTTTGTAGGAGAGTAAATGTCGACTGAGATTGCAATCTTGTTGTTCTTTTTTAGATTTGTGTACTTTTTTGTGTCGTAATCAGTTGCAAAGTAAAAGTATCCGTCTTCAAAGTAATATGTTACAGGGGCTATGTGTGGTACATCTTTGGTACATGTTGCAACCCTACATCCTTCGTTTGCTTGAAGAAATTCAATTTCGCGTATCGTAAATTTTATCATGATATGCTATTGTCTGTATCAAATAAAAAGAAATGGGCCGAGAGAGATTTGAACTCTCGACCACCGCCGTGTCAGGGCGGTATCCTAACCAACTAGACGATCGGCCCAATAGAATACGACCTTATTGCAGACGTTATTAACGTTTAAGAAAACAAGAATAATATGCAATGTATTAAATAACTATCGTTATGGTTGGTGATTTTTCATCAGAAGAAAAGAACGGCTTTTACAAAGCGGTCTTTTCAAGGAGAGATGTTAGGTCTCATTTTACTTCTGAGCCAATAGACGAAAAGGTATTATCAAAAATACTCAATGCCGCACATCATGCGCCTTCTGTTGGATTTTCACAACCTTGGAATTTTATTCTTATCAAAGACATAGAAACGAGAACAAAAGTAAAGGATTCATTCGAAAAGGAAAGAATTCGCTCTTCTATTCTAGTTAATGACCCTAAAAGATCAAAGTATCTCTCACTAAGATTGGAGGGGATCTTAGATTCAGCAGTAAACATCTGTGTAACATATGATCCGTCAAAGTTTGGACCGTTCGTAATAGGGAGAACAAGCGTACCAGAAACTGGCATCTACAGCGTTTGCTGTGCAATACAGAATCTTTGGCTTTCTGCAAGAGCAGAAGGTATAGGCGTTGGTTGGGTAAGCATACTCTCAAATGACGATCTAAAAAAAATTCTTGATATTCCAGAACATGTTGTACCTGTTGCGTATCTATGTCTTGGAAATGTATCCAAGTTTGCAGAAAAACCCGATTTGGAGACTGTAGGCTGGCTGCCACGACTTGGTCTTAAGGATGTAGTTTTCTATGAAAAGTGGAATAATGCTGATGATCCTAATTGGAAGCAGATTCGAGAAATGATAATTTCAAATCTTGATTACGCTTAAATGCTTACCAGGTTTGATTTTTTCTGGGCTCGTGGCGCAGAGTCTAAACGACGCGAAACATGGATAGCGCGGTAGCCTCCTAAGTTACAGGTCGAGGGATCGAAGCCCTCCGAGCCCGTATTCTTCTAAGTTAGCTTTAGGTTTGAGTTATTATTCCAGCTGAGGGGTTTTTTACAACAGCCTTGAAGATGTCCACTGTGTAATCTCCCTGAAAGATATTGAGCACTTTATCACCATCAACGTTTTTAACTCTAAAGTAGTGTTCATAGGAACCATCATTTTTTACATCAGTTTGTGCAAAATATACTGGTTTTCCATCTTTGTAGATCTGAATTACAACAGGATAACCGGGTGCAGCATTTTGCACTGTCCCCCAAACACAAGCAAATGGAAGTTTGTTATCAGTTGAAATATGCATATAAACAATATTCTTTTGTAAAACCACGTTTTCCTCAGGTACTAGATTTTGATCCCATTGTACTCCTTGTGATGCTGGTAAAGTAACACTTGGGAGTATAAGCAGGAATAATGCAAATATCATACCTATTAGATATTTCATGCTACTGATTCTTACATCGTTAAATATTAAGATGACGCATAACTAATTCAAGTCAATTGGTTCTAGATGAAAAGCTAAACTATGAGTGTAAGTGCGATTGCCATTATGGAGGAGCAGTTAGCTGTCCTTCATGTAAGGAAAACCACGACGAGCATAGCTGCCCACACTGCAAGTAACTATTTTCTTTTATTTTTGGAGCGTTCCTTCGCAGCCAGTGTTTTCAGGTTCGCTAGTTCAGTTTTTAATTTTTCAATCTCAACCAGTGTATGAAGATTTGCAATCTCAGACTTTAGGTTTTCAATTTCTGTATCCTTGTTTTTAAGTGAACTTATAAGATCATCTAGTTCAGCATTAAGCTTTAGCTTTTGCTTGACTAATTTCGTTTGAACTTATCTGCACGGTGTGTTGGTAATGACCGACATTACTTGCTAGTTTTTTTTTCTTCATTCCCATGGCCGTAACCCTGGGATCCATGCATGTAATCAGCACTCTTTTGAGCCAGCCAACATATTGCTACTAGAAACCATGAAGCTGAGATGAAAACCATCATGGTAAAATGCAGCGCGTCTGGGAGTACAAAGTACAAACCACTCAGAGCTGAAGCGAGACAAGCTACTACGATCGTAGGAATATGTCCCATAAAACTACCTCAAAAGTAGTAGAATATAACAGTAATGGAAATTATCAAAACTAAAAAATTGTCTTTATAAAAATAGAGGGATTTTGCTAGTCACTGTTTTCAGCAATCTTCCTCTGAGTACCCTCTAATTCTGGAACTTCAGATTGCAAAATCTTAATCTTTTGTACAAGCTCATTTCGAAGATCTCTTGCGACTCGTCTTACTGTTGGTCTTGGGACACCAAGTTCTTCGACTACTTTGGTATAGATATCTTGTTTATCCGTTAAGCCTTTGTCAAGCAAGTTGTTGATAGCTTGTTTGATATTTGTGCTTTGAGTAGTACGGCTCACGTTTTTTATTTTTCAGATCCTCTATATAAGACTGTTACTATGTTAGTGGTAATATTACATCTGTGAAACTACCAGTGTTTATGTTGACCAGATGGTAGAACCATCTGTTTGTATCATAATTTTCAAATTTTTCTAGAATTTTTATCAACCTAATCTAGAGCAACTAAAATGTTTTTATCTAACTATTCTCTTTGAATGCTACAGAATTAGTATATCGTATGACCTACTGAATAAGTTATACAATGAAGAAAGGTTCTTATGATAAATTGGGTAGTTGACAAAAGGTGTCAAAGGCAACTATTGAAACAAATTTTGGAAACATAGTCTTTGAGTTATTTCCTAACACTGCACCAGAAACGGTCAGAAATTTTGTCAATCTTGCAAAGAGCAACTTTTATGATGGTACACTTTTTCATAGAGTAATTCCTGGTTTTATGATTCAGGGAGGGGACCCTAATACCAAGAAACCAGACAAGAGCAAATGGGGTCTGGGCGGACCTGGTCATACAATAAAGGCGGAATTTAATTCCAAGTCTCATCTGAGAGGAATTGTCTCAATGGCGAGGGCAACTGACCCCAATAGTGCTGGCTCTCAATTCTTCATAGTAACAACCGATAGTACGTTCCTTGATAAACAGTACACTGTCTTCGGACAAGTGCTACAAGGAATCAATGTGGCAGACAAGATAGTAAATCTTCAAAGAGACAAAAACGATTGTCCACTTCAAGAAGCAAAGATTCTTCGCGTTAGCATCTCGGGATAGGGAAGCGAATTGAAAAAAATTATAAGCATTTTAGTGATTTCGGGGTTAATCTTTTCTACTACTCAAGTCTTCGGTCAACAACTAACAGTTGGTATACCCCCAAAAGAAGATCTTAAAGTTACAATTGAGCAAAATGGTACAGCGCATGTAGTACACCAAGTCAAAGGAGATAAGCTCCAACCTGTCCAAGTTGAAGCTATAACTGGCAATATGACTAATTTTTCTGTCACAGACAAAGATGGTAATTCTGTTCAATATTCTACACTTTCGAGATCTCCTATGACTGTATTGATACTACCAACAGATAGAAACATGACTTATATCAAATATGATTTGCCAAACATAGTATCATACAAAAATGGCGTATGGGAATGGAACTACTTTGAACCATCTGACACAACTTTTACTGACTTTTATTTTCCAAAAGGAGTGGACATGATCTGGACCTACGACACGCCGGTCTATCTTGGTGAACAAGGACTCAGACAACACGGCAATGGATTTACCTTACATTATGTCATTAATGAGCCTGTCACTAATCAAAATGTTCAATGGCAAGGTAAGAGTTTTGATGTTGGAATAAGAACCGTATCAGGATTAGGATCCTATGTTTTTGATCAATCACAGAAGACATATGCTTTTGATATTAACACACCCAAGTCGTTCATTACTGTGATAATGCCAGAAAAGCTCTTGTGGGGACCATATGATGTAGCAATTAATGGAAACAAAACACTGCACAAATCATATTACAAAAATGGAACACATGTCTGGATAGGTTTTAGACCTGATTCAGCAGGTACCGTACAGATAACAGGAACGACTACAGTGCCAGAATTTCCCTTCTTTGTGCCATTGGCTATTGCTCTTTCAGCTGTCGTGCTCTTGCGATTTACCAACAGGCTCAGTTTCCACTAGGTTATTAATAGTAATAATTCACAAATTTACATGCAATGCGGCTGTCACTGCATAAAATGTGGTAGTACAGACTTAAAATCCAACCGCACAAGTGAGATACAAAGTGATGGGTATTACGATATGCACCACACCTGCCAGAAATGTAATGCGCATTTTGACCATCTTGAAGGAAATGCATTTGCTTCTTGTGATAGGTGTGGTTATGAATTTAGTTGACTTCTAGCAGTTTGGCAATGGAATAATAACTGCGTTTTTCCCGTAGATCTTTTTGTAGTTCAGTATTAAATGCCATATTTGTCAAGACCTTGGATACATCTAGCGGTACTGTAGCCCAGCCATACTCACGCAACTGAGATACTACCTCAGATACTGTTCTTGGTTGGTCAAAGAACGAGTCTTCCATTAGCATATTGATCTTACTTCGAATCTGATTTTTATCTATAAACGCTGGCTTTACAAATTCAGGCTCGTGAATCTCTGCTTCTTCGAATATGCTTAGAGGATTTGTGGTATGGGTTGGATCATAAGAGTATTCATATTGAGTATTACCACTTGAACCGTAATCTTTGACAAATCCCGAAAGGTTGCATATTACTTCGTTTACGCTTTGATTATCAACGTAAAAGTCCTTAGATTCTATCTCAATCTCATTTTGACCGTGTTTTATTTTGATTCTAGCCATTTTGTAAGTTCAAATCTATCTATTTTGATTTATTCTGTTAGCTCTAAGTAGCTTAGAAAACAGATCAAAAAGTTTACACAAGTTATCTTGAATTTTTTTCCTAATTGTGCTAAAAAGGAATTTGCTCAATTCTTGGACATGAGAAGAGGTTCAAAAATTGCCCTAGTGTCTATTATCGTCGCAATAGGGGTATTTGGCTACGTTCAGTACGTATCTGCAACTCATCTTCATATCTCAATCCTTGAAAGCAAGGTGGTTGAAAAAAACAAAGATGGTACTCTTTATGACATGCATCTTGAGTTTAAGAATCCCTCCTTTCTAGTTCTGAATCTGGGCAAGACAGACTTTATCATATCAGTTGCGGGTGAGAATCTAGGAACGGGTGTATTACAGCCATCAGTGATTCCAGCCATGGGAACGACTGTTTCTCAGACTCCGTTTGTGGCAGATAACACAGTACTTCACAAATATGATAATACTGATAACATTCCTAACGTTAAGCTCGTCGGAACAAGCAGATACGATCTCTTGTTTGTTTCCGTGAATATTCCATTTACGTATTATCCTACACAAGAAGAAGCTAGAGAATTTATACACGGAACCTAGATTCTGCAAAGTATGCTGACAGTCTTTGGATCTGTTGCTTTAGATACCATAAGAACACCAACAAGAATTCTAAGAAACACACTTGGGGGGGCAGCAACTTATGCAGCAATTTCTGCAAGTTTCTTTGAAAGACCTGGACTTGTTGCTGTTGTAGGTTATGATTTTCCTAATCAGTACCAAAGCATCTTGGATAGATTTGCAGATACTAGGGGGGTTGTTCGGGCGCATGGAAAAACTTTCAGATATGATGGTAGCTATGATCAAACACTAACTTATCGAACTACAAACAAGACAGAGCTCAATGTTTTGAAGAATTTCAAACCTGTTGTTCCAGAACAGTATAGAAAGTCACAATTTGTTTATCTGGCAAATAATGATCCTGCTCAAAATGTGAAGATCCTAAGGGAATTTGACAAAGTCAAATTTTCAATGTGTGACACAATAGAGTTTTGGATTTCAACAAGGAGAAATGATGTCATCAAAATGATGAGTCGCGTTGATTCTGTAGTAATAAATGATGAAGAGGCTAAACTTCTTACAAAGACCCACAACCTCATCAAAGCCGCTAGAAAAATCATGGAATGGGGTACAAAATATGTAATTATAAAGAAAGGCGAGCATGGCTCTCTGCTATTTTACGATGACATGGTCTTTCCTTCACCTGCATTTTCCATGGAAAATATTGTAGATCCCACAGGGGCGGGAGATTCTTTTGCAGGTGGGATGATTGGATATCTTTCAAGCAAGAACAGCACAAAGTTGTCAACTATCAAAGAGGCCTCAGTATATGGAAATATCATGGGCTCGTTTGCAGTGGAAAAATACGGAGTATATGGAATAACTAGATTGAAAAGATCCATCATTAGGAAAAGATTTAATCGCTACAGGAAAATGGTCCATTTCTGAAGAAAGGTTATAGACATCAAATTAAAAAAGAGCACATGGAAGATAAATTAGAAACGATCTTCAGTCTTCAAAAAAATCTAGAAAGAATGATGAATTTAGAACGTTATCCAAAGGACATTCAAGGAAAAATATCTGCTTTGTGTACGGCTATAATTCATGAGGCTGTAGAACTTCAAATGACTACTAACTGGAAGTGGTGGAAAAAACCAACTCCATTTGATGAAGCTGCTGCTCGCGAAGAGCTTATCGACATATGGCATTTCGTAGTTCAGGCATCCTTAGAGTTAAACATGACACCAGCAGATATCTTAAAAGAATATCAGAAAAAACATCAAATCAACAAACAGCGGCAGATAGATGGATACTAATTTTTATTTTTAATTTCAATTATGGCTTTTAGATTGTAGATTCTATCTTCGCCGATTTTATCAATGATTTTAACCTGGTTTTGAAATCTTGATACTTCTTGTTTTGTAAGGGATACAATTGGTTGTGGGCTTTGTGAACCTATAATTTTGCCATTTTCGTCAATACCATTTTTGTACAAACAAAGCAAGGAATGCCCTGGTCTATGTCCTACAGTATCTTTACCACATAATATGATCATGCTAATCTTGGCGTTTGATATCACGTATTTCACAAGCGAGTCGATTCCTTTGTTTTCTGATAGCAATCTGCCGGCTATCGCAATCTCGTTCATCAGTGAAGAATTTGCTATTTTTTTGAGGAATCTTATACTTGAAAGAGTACACACTGCAATACCAGATTTAGAATTTCCAAAGAAAATCTTCTCTTCAATTGGAAGAAGAATTTTACATAATTCGCCTGCAATCTCTTCGACTAGATTCATTTCAAAAATCTATGCATTATCATTGAGATGTAGTGAAGATTCTTCTCAGTTACGAGAGGATGTACGGGCAAGCTCAAAACTGAAGAAGCCGCCCAATCAGTTATAGGTAATTTCAATTTCTTGCGATAAAATGGAGTTTTATGTACAGGAATTGCATAGTATGCAGTTGCTCCTATTCCCTTTGAATTTAATTGCCTCATCAATTTATCTCGGTTTTTTGTAGCTATTGTGTAAAGATACCAATTTACTTGCACGTTTTGCCTTTCGGTGGGTAGTATAATGGCCAGATCAGATAAAAGTTCGGAAAGAATCTTGGCGTTCTTCTTTCTTTTCTCCAAGAATTTTGGCAGTTTTTTCATTTGTATTTTAGCAATGGCGGCAGAAATTTCTGGGAGTCGTAAATTTAGTCCAAGAATTCGTGTGTCATATCCATGTAGCATGCCATGATTTCGAATCTTACGTAACTTTTCAAAAAGAGCTCGGTCATCAGTAACAATGGCACCACCTTCCCCAGATGTCATTACCTTTGCAGCATACATACTAAAACATCCCATACGAGAAAATGATCCTGATTGTTTTCCTTTGTATGTGGTTCCAAGTGACTGGGCAGCGTCTTCGATGACCTCAAGACCATGTTTTCTTGCTATCTCAGAGATTTCTTGAATATAAGCAAAGTTTCCGTAGAGATGTACTGGTATTATTGCTTTAGATCTTCTTGTAATCTTTTTCTCAAGATCGTCGGGGTCCATCGTATAATTTTCAGGAAGTACATCTACAAAGACTGGCTTTGCTCCTACAGAAACTACAGAATTTGCTGTAGCTACAAAAGTAAATGACGGAAGCAAAACTTCGTCTCCACTTTTTATATCAAGTGCATAAAGAGCAGCTTGCAAAGCGGCAGTTCCAGAGTTTATTGCTATTGCGTATTTTGATTTAACATAAGAGGTCAATAGGTTCTCAAATTCTTGAACACGTTTTCCACCAGCATTTGCGGCAGTTGTTAAAGATTTTTCCACTAAAACAGAATGTACTTCATTTATCTCTTCTTTCTCAATTATTGGAATATTTACCGGAATTTTCAATATACAGTATCAAATTTTATACTATAATTAAACTTCTGGGATATAATAAAACCAATTTTTATATCTTAGAGGTATGAACCGAAATCAAATGAAAGTGCATCTGCAGGAAAGCGAACCTGGATACAGGATCTTCCTATTCGTTTTCTATGCATGCGCAATCATCATGGCATCCATTACGTTCTTTGGGATTTACTCAATGTTTCAAGAATGGTCTGCAAAAGGGACATATGTTATGGGCGAAGTACTTGTAAAGACAGAGTTTCCAACACCACATTTTGCTAAACTAATTACGTGGTTATTTTTCTCGTCAGTGATTGGATGGTATTGTGTTTCACGAATAGGTTGGAAAAAAGCTGTCAAAATGTCAGCGTGGAAGCTTACATTGGTACAACTTATGGTTTTAGGATTTACTGTAATTTGCTTGTATGAAACAATCTATAATTTCATTCTCTTTGGGTCACAGATTACAGCTGGAATTGTAAATGGAAAGGTTCCTGATATAGATTCCATAACGGTGGCCTATCCTGATCCTAACAGACCATGGAATCTTATCTTTGCAACAAAGATGTTTCTAGCAGCTTTGCTGATAAGTTCACATGCTTTTTACTTGAGCACTAGACCTAGAAAGTCGGTTCAGGAATTAGATGCGTAAATTTATAGGATTACATGGTAGTATCTGACTGAAATGGATGTTACAGAAAAAATAAAGCTTGTAGTTAAGGATCCTACAGAAGAAGTAGTTACACAGGAAGAATTAGTAAATCTCTTCAATACAAATCCAAATCCCAAGCACTATATCGGTTTAGAGATCTCTGGTTTTTTGCATCTTGGAAGCCTCATCCTTACGGGGTTTAAGGTAAATGACTTTATCAAAGCTGGAGCAAAGTGTACGGTATTTTTAGCAGACTGGCACACTTACATCAATAACAAACTAGGTGGAGATTGGGGAACAATACGGATGGTCTCAAAGTATTATGCGGACGCTTTCAAACTATTTTGTCCAGGTGCGCAGATTCTTGAGGGTTCACAACTTTATGAGTCAAGAAAAGGTTATTGGATGGATCTGGTCAAATTCGCAAAAAATATGTCGCTTGACCGTACTATGCGCTCACTTACAATTATGGGAAGAAGTGAGAAGGACAAGATCGATCTTGGCCAGCTTTTCTATCCTCCAATGCAGGCTGTTGACATCCACACCATGGATCTGGATATAGTTCACGCAGGAATGGACCAGAGAAAGATCCACATGCTTGTAAGAGAAATTTTCCCAAAGATGAAGTGGAAAGTTCCTGTAGCAGTTCATCATCACATACTGGCTGGCTTAGGCGAGCCAGAAGCTGCCGGTTCTGACTCTGAGTTTGTTGCAAGTAAAATGAGCAAGTCAAAATCTTCTTCAGGAATATTTATTCATGATTCAGATGAGGAAATCAATTCTAAATTCAAGAAAGCCTGGTGCCCTGAAGGTGTTATAAAACAAAATCCAGTACTTGAGATTGTAAGATACATAATATTTCATGAATTTAGTGAAGTTAATGTTGAAAGACCGGCTAAATTTGGAGGTAACATCACATATGCAAGCTACCAAGATCTTGAGAGGGATTTTGCACAAAAGAAACTGCATCCCTCGGATCTGAAGGCAACTACTGCCAAGTATGTAATAGATATAATCAAACCCATAAGAGAAAAACTAGTTCTAACAAAAGAGATTCAGGAAGCAATAAAGAAAACGATGTAGACTGGTCTCATTTTAGTTTTAACTTGTTTGTGGTTCTTCGACTATGTTGTATTTTGAAGTGTATCCACGTGGGTTTATCATCAAGTCTTTGTATCTGAAGGTAGAAGAGTTACCCACTATGACAGTAGTAATCATTCCCAGCTTGTCAGAATGATTTTCCATATTTTCCAAGTCTGTAAGAATAATTTCTTGTGATTCTCTAAATGCGCCTTTTACAATTGCAACTGGCGTGTTTGGTGTTCTGTATTTTAACAGAATCTTTCTAGTATCCTGTAGTTGATGAATTCTTTTCTTGCTTGCAGGATTGTATATTACTATAACATAGTCTCCTTGTGCCGCAGCCTCCACTCTTTTTACTATGATTTCCCATGGAACAAGCAAATCACTCATGCTGACTACTGCAAAATCAGTCATAAGCGGTGAACCAACCAATGCAGCGCATGAATTAAGCGATGATACACCTGGCACGATTTCAACGTACATGCCAGTTTTCTTATCCCATCCTTCCTCTGATAAAATTTCGTAGATGAGTCCTGCCATTCCATAGATACCAGGATCTCCGCTTGAAACCAAGGAAACTATTTTTCCAGTTTTTGCAAGCTCAATACACTGGTGTGCTCTTTCAACTTCTTGTGTCATTGCATATCTATGAACTTCTTTTCCTTCAATTAGGTCCTCAACCAAGTTCACATAAGTCTCATAGCCTACAATTGTATCACTTTCTTCGATTACCTGTTTTGCACGAAAAGTCATGTGATCATGATGACCTGGCCCCACACCTACGATATACAATTTCCCAGTCATTTACAGTAAGAAATTTTCGAGTAAATTTATCCCTTTTGATGTTTTCTTACGGATTGGCAATGATTGGACAATCAAGGATATAGTTTTTGTTGAGAACTGTGGCCTCTTCAACTTTGATATTTCCAGTGGATTTTTCAGAATCTATGTCGTTTATATTTTCCAAAATCTTTGCGTTTTGAGGTTCCTTCCATGTAATCAAAGATACTTTGCATATTGGAATGTATGACGAGTCGCCGGGCTGTGTGCTCGTAATTCCCTCTTGGTAACCAAATGGTCCTGTTCCCCTAAATCCGTTAGTAAAGTGGTAGAGATCTCTTGCAGATGATGTCATTGTCAAAAGAGATGGCGTATATTGAATTCCCATCATTTCTGCTGGACCGGGAGGGGTGCCACTTGTAACAATATAATATATTGTCTGACCATTTGATCCCCAACCTCTATGGCCTACAAAAGTTACAGTCATGTTACTGGTGTTGATATCAAGTACTTGGCCAGCAGTATAGGATGTTTGATCTGATAAGATTTTGTCTGCTCTAATATTCATCTGGCCACTAGGCCATACTATTTGGGGAATATTCATAATAGTGTCAGTAGTTATGAGCTTGACTCTTCCTGTCATGTTGGCAGCAAGAATTTGCTGTGTAGAGTTTAGAATCTCTGGACTTCGGCCGATGTTCCAAGTCACCTGAACTTCCTTACTTAGTGGTGAGTACTGTTTATCAGAAGGCATACTAGAAACTACCTCATCTTGGAAACCTCGTGTTCCGTTCCCTTCTATTCCATTTGTGAATACATACACGTTACCTAATGATATTGATGCTAAATGAGCCAAGCCTGGGGCTGGCTGTACTTTCCAGTTTTGTTTCTCTGAAATCTGGTTAGCTTCAACATTATTGCTGGAATCAGTTATGATATAGTAAACGGGTTTACCGTCAGAGAATCCTTTGTGCATAGGTATCTTTACTTGAATTATTGAATTGGCAAGTTTGATAGTATAGTTTTCAGTAGTGACCGGTAGATTTTTTTGTATAGCCTCTGGTGTTGTTGTTCTTATCCATCCATCAAAACTTACTGTTACAGTAAACTGATCAGACTTGATAGAATGAAGTCCGAGGGCTGATCCGGTAAAATCGAGAGTACCACCGTCTGAATTGGAATCAATTATTGTCTGTGCATATAGAGTATTACCATCAACTGTCCACATGGGTTGGCCTTTAGATTCTTCTTTACTGATTTGATGAAAGATGACTACTTGAACTGGCTTACTTGCGCTATATGTCAGAGTTCCATAATAAATGGAATTGTTATTTGGTTGCAATATTATTGCCATCTGTTCAGTACTATGACCTTGACCGGGATCCTGTGTAGATGTGATGGTTTGTGTAAATTGAATTTTTTTTATTGTTTTTGCATTAGCAAGTTGATCACTGAATAAAGGAACAGTAAGTATCACACCTATTATAACCGCAATAATTGCAAAGAGAAAGTATCTGTTCATATGGTCTGAATATCTGATTTGCATAAATATGTTTAAGAACTAGGTTTTGGCAAGCTCAAACTCATCATGTAACGCCTGTACTGCAGCATTACAATCAACATCATTTACTACAAATGCTAAATTAAGCTCTGATGAGCCTTGTGCGATCATGATGACATTTACACCTCTTTTTGCTACAGCTGTAAAAACTTTGGATGCTACTCCAACTATTCCTCTCATTCCTGATCCAATAAGTGCGATGATTGAGACGTCTATTGTAACATCCACTTTTTTGATTAGATTGCCAAGTAGGTTCATTTCAAGTGTGTTGACTGCCTTGTCTAAATCGTTCTTTTTTACGATAATTGATATGCTGGACTCGGATGGACTCTGAGATATCATCATTACGTTAACTCCAGCTTTTGCAAGAACAGAGAATATTGTAGCTGCAGTACCAGGGGCTCCTACCATGCTTCCTCCTCTGACATCAATTAATCCAGTGTGTCTTATGGTGCTGACACATTTGACTGTCTTTTGTGTATCAGCTTGTGGTGTTCCCGTAACAAGTGTACCAGCATTTTTTATGTTAAATGTATTTCGTATTCGGAGTGGAATTTTTTTTGTAACTAGCGGTTCAAGAGCCCGCGGATGGATATGTTTTGCTCCAAAAAGCGCCATTTCCATCGCTTCTACATATGATACCTCTTTGATCAGCTTGGCATTTTTTACAATCTTTGGATCAGTAGTCATTAAACCATCGACATCACTCATTAACCATACCTCATTAGCTTTAATGCTTGATGCAACTATTGTTGCAGTATAGTCAGAACCGCCTCTTCCAAATGTTGTTATGTTACCATGTTGATCCGCGCCTGTAAAGCCACCAATAACAGGCATTATCTTTTTTTGTAAGAGGCTTTCAATAGTATGAGAAACGTGTAACCGCGTGGTATCCATAAGTGGTTTAGCTTCACCAAAATTAGAATCGGTGACTATGCCAATATCTTTTCCAGTTAGAGGGACTGCTTTTATTCCCATATCTATTAGTGCATAAGCAATTAGATTGATAGATAATCTTTCACCAAATGATATGAGATAGTCAGAGGAGCGGGGAGTTACCTCACCAAGTAAGAGCATCCCATGCAATAATTCTTCAAGCTCACCTAGGTCAGTCTTCATCTTATTTGCAAGGTCTTTTCGTATCTTTGGATTCTTGACGCATTGATTTGATATATCTAAATGTATTTTGACAATCTTCTTTGCTAGTGAGCTTGCTGGGTCTTTGTTTCTATTTTGAATTAGGTTTGTTATTCTAATTAGATCGTCTGTAATTCCACTTATTGCAGAAAATACAGGAATGATTTTGTGTTCTTTTGAAAGTGATTTTATCAAACTTGCAACATGGCGTATGTTTGAAGGTGAAGAAATCGATGTACCTCCAAACTTTAGAATTAGCTTCAAATCAGTATAACCTTTTTACATTATCCTTAAATGCTTTTAACTTTCTACTCTTGGAGCCAGATAGAAATGAATTCTGCCCACATTTGCTACCTTAAATTCTAGTCTCAATGGCATCTTGGTTGAATATTCACATACTACTGTTCCTGCCACAGTACCTACTGCTTTGACGATGCTATTGAGGTATTCTAGACTGTAAGTTGCTGTACTTTCTTCTTTGACTGTAATTTCAGGCATTTCAGGCATTCCTTTTTCAAGTGTTACAACAGCTTCCCCAGAATCACCTCTACCTGAAAACTCTGCCTTGTTGGAATTAGAACTGATAGAGAGATATTCTGAGACTACTTGTATGTCTCCAAGCATTTTGTCAAATTCAGTAGATGTTACGGCAATCTTTGTGTTGTAGGTAATTTTTGGTAGTGGAGTATCTGTTGCGGAGCTCTCTATTAATCGCATCTTGTACTTTTTGTTTTTACCAATTGTTACTAGTAACAGATTGTCTTCTGAGATACTGATCTCTATGCTTTCCTTTTTATCAGCTCTCTTGATTAGTTTGGAGAACTCGTCTATTCTTACTCCAAACTTGGCGTCCTCATCGCATACATATTTTTCAAATGCAGAGTTTGGCCATGCAATATCAATTAATGCTACATGAGAAGGATCCATTCCTCTGAAGGCAATTCCTTCCCCTGTGGCTTCGAAGGTAGCCTCTTCAACTAGTGTCGATATAGCAGATATTACCGCTTTCCATTCATCAGAACCACCAGTTTTAGCAGAAAATACCAAACTTATTCACATGTCTAACATGTTCAAGTTAAACCTTATGCGTAATTTCGCCAAGTGTAGCTACACTTGACACAGCGGTAAAATTGGGTAGTTGGTTCGTCTGCACTTCTTGTTTGAAGCATCCACCAAACAGCTTCATTGTTTCCACATTTTGTGCATTCGATCTTAATTACAGGTAAGGCTTCTCTTTTCTCTTTCTCGTCTACTACGTTTATGGTAGAACCACCTTCAGTCCTTACTTGTTTTGCAATCTTTGTTCCTTTTTCACTGTATCCACATTTCGGGCATACAAATTCGGAATCGGAGCTATCTAGCTTTAATCGTGCCTCACACTTTGGGCAAAATTTCATTTACGCACCCTTAATCTTGGAATGAACTGCTTTCTTTAATTCTTCTGAATATTCCAAGGCTGCCTTTGTGGCCTTTTCAATTTCTTTCATTGGGTTTCCTTTCGAGGTATTTACTCGCATGGCATATTCTTTAGTAAGTGGGTGTCTTTGTACCACTCCTGCAAACTCTACAGTAGGATCCTTGAGTAGCTCATGTTGCACTATATACAAAGTGCTAATGTCGGATTTTGTTATGTTCAACAGAACTTCTTTTGAAGAAGATTTTTTGAGCTGAACATCCATGCCAAGTCAAAAAAATACTTATTGAGGATATAAATCATTACGAATAGTTGACTAATACAATAAGCGAAATTTCGTTAGAAAAACCCCCTGATAAATTTAAAGAGAATGAAAATGTTGCTGTAAATGCCAAGTTCTCTGTAACAGGAGCATTACGCCAAGCCTTCAATGAGAAGAATTGGGAAAGGGCCTACAATAAGCATGATAATGTATTCAAGCTAAGGTATGGAATCAAGCTTTATTCTGGTGGTTTGAGAAAACGTGAGATTGGCAAGCCACTTGATACCTATAAGAAGGTGGCATTATTCTGGACTAGAAACCCAAAACTGACCCAAATGGCAGAGAAAAAGGTATGGGTACAGATATCCAAGAATTTTGAATCGTCTATTCCAAAAAACCAAGATGAAGCACAAGAGATGCTCCTTGACTTTGATGAAAAACTTTACTTTAATACATCGGAACTTGGAGTAGGCAAACACAAGATCGGAGTCGAGGTTTATGTTTCTTGGCTTAAACATGATTATGCTGAGCCATTTGATCAGAAGATGCATTCAAAAGAAATTGAAATTGAAATTACCAAATAGGATATAAATGGAATTATTAGAGTAACCATTATGGCAAAATTCGATGGAATTAGAGGACAAGAATTACTTGAAATTGAAGACAAGTCTGAAAAAGAAAACGAAATCACCTTGATTTTTAAAGACAACAGGTTTCTTTTCATCAAGCTTGAAAATGGTAAGATGGTAACTAGATCAATACCAGAGTAATTACTTGGAAAGAAACTTGTAATACAAGCTCACTGCTAATTCCTGAGATTCAGATTGAATAGAACCGGGTCTTTCTTTTCGTACTTTTTCTATAGCATCACTGACTGACATTTTTTGATATTTGACAAGATAACAAGCCAAGATAGTTCCAGTTCTTCCTATTCCTGCTGCACAGTGAACCATAACAGGTTCATCACTTTGGAGTCTTTTATGAATAAACTCGATTGTAGTATCAATTTTTTCCATATCTGGTGCAGATAGATCTTCTGTTGGTACGTGTAGATATTTTACATCTTTTATCCATGACTCTGGGAGAGATTCTTCCGTCATTGTAATAATAGATCTTACACCTTGTTTTAGTACCCAATCTAGTTCAGACGCTGAAGTTGGCATGCCACTTCCAGCCAGTTTATTGTTTATTAGCCAGCTGAAATTTGTTGGCTTTTTTGTTACCTTGCCATATATTTTTCTCCACAGATTTCCTGGTTTACTCATTGGTAATGATGTGAATGCACCATATATTTACAAAACGAAGTAGGGATTTAAAATAATAAGAAAAAGAAGTTAATGTCGGACTTAGTCGGCGAGTTCAGTCCAACCTTTGACGAATACAGAGTTCCTGTATAGTGGTACTGGCTGTCCTGGAGTAAAGTCCATTGGTCTCATCCAAAAGATTGCCTTTGTCGGGCAAACACCAATGCATGCACCGTCTGAGATGCATCTTTCTGGATAAAATACAAATGCCTTGCCTCTCTTCCAACCCTCTACTGGTTTTACTCTTAATACGTCTGGGCCTAGTGATGTACAAATCTCTACACAGAGTGCACATCCTATGCACATTTGTTCGCCTATATCTGGAATAATTCCAACTGGCATGTTCAATAATATTTCCGAATAGATCTTAATATAACTTCCTCAAAAAAGAGCTGTTATAACGGCGTTTGAGATTTCTATAACAGTGTTAACTTGCGATCTTGTAATTCTAGGATCTTAGAATAACAATTGGTCTCTAGATGATCGACGTTTTTTTATAATTTATCTTTGATTTCAGATCATGTCAAACAAGATTCATTGTGCGCACATACTAGTTGAGAAATTAAGTGTGGCACAAGAACTTAGAGCAAAAATAGCAAAGGGGGAAAGTTTTGCAAATCTTGCCAAAGAATATTCGATTGATGTTTCGAAAAAAAGAGGTGGAGATTTAGGATTTTTTGGTAGAGGAATTATGGTACCAGAATTTGAAAAGGCTGCCTTTGCTTTGCAAAAGGGCCAAGTCTCAGATGTTGTAAAAACAC
The DNA here is from genome assembly GCA_001917995.1 of Thaumarchaeota archaeon 13_1_40CM_4_38_7. GTDB lineage: Archaea > Thermoproteota > Nitrososphaeria > Nitrososphaerales > Nitrosopumilaceae > Nitrosotalea. Next base: position 32,782 of record MNFB01000010.1, read on the forward strand.
AGTTTGGGTACCATATAATCAAGAGACTAGATTAGAGCGGGATCGACTCGGCTTGAAGTAAGAATTTGCTGGAATCGGCCAACAGCTTTATGACCATACCTTCGTTGTCATGTTCAAGTAGAATCTGTTTGCTATTTTTAGTCTCAATTAGCCGCTTTCCAGTTGGAGACATAATCCATCCCTCTTCTTTTTTGTATCGAACCATACTGGCCACAACCACATAGGAATTAGTTATTTGTGCTATACTGGTAAGTAACATGATAATTGATGTTACAATCTTTCCAACTTCTTTTTTTCGGTTTAAGAGATTAAAAAGTCCATTAAGAGAATCTACTATAATTAGTGTTTGTGAGACGCTTGCCTTGACTAAGATCTCAGTTAGTACTTTCCCTAAACTCTCTGCAGTAGGTTGAAACAAAGTTACATTCTCTTTGGAAGGGAATGCACTTGAAACCATGTATCCACTATACAACAAATCAAGGTCAAGATACAAGATATCAATCTCTACGTCTTGAACTAGCTTCGAAATTAATCCTGCCTTTAGAAAAGGGTCATCATACAAAATGGAGTTGATTCGCTTTTGTTCAAGAAGTTTTTCAATGTTTAGATTGGACAAATTGCTGATATTATTATGAATTTTAAACAATGCATAGGATACTGGTTACTTGTCCTGCTCTTCTATTACCATCATGGTTAAAGTCGAGTAAACCTTGTCGATTTTTCGAATTTTATTAGTAATGATATTTCGTAGATTTTCCATCGAAGAGGTGGTTATCTTGACTATAATATCATAGACACCGTATACTCCTTGGACTTCATACTTTATCCCACTTTCCTTGTCTAGTATCTCTTTTATCTTCTGAATTATCTCAACATCAGAGCCTAAATCGGAATTTATCAAAATGTAAGTAGTAGGCATGAAAGTAATTCTAGATGCACAATATTTAACCTTTGATTACAAATGTCAAAATTGATTTATCAGCTCTGACAACTAATTTAGTGGATCCAATAGATCTGACTCTTGAGATTTCTAATACACTTCCAAGTTTTCCAGGAACTCCAAGGCCACAATTCATCTCATGGGCTAACAAAAAAACTAATGGATATAATTTGGAGCTTCTCTTCCTGAGTTCTCACTCAGGTACGCACCTTGATGCGCCTATTCACTTCGTTGACGGGGGCCTTGTGATAAACAAGATACCTTTGAAACGATTAGTTACTAATGCAGTGCTTTTCAAAATAAAAAAAGGAGTAAACGAGTCGATAACTAGAAAAGACATTTTAGAATTTGAGGCAAAAAATGGAAAAATACGGTCTAGCAAAGCTGTTATCTTTGCAACAGGTTGGTGGAAGAATCTTTCAAAGAAAGATTACTTTACAAAGAACCCTGGTCTCTCCTTAGATGCGGCTAAATACTTGTCACAAAAAAGAGTGAATCTAGTTGGTATAGATTCTCCAAGTGTAGACCTAGGCAGAAATTCAGAATTTTCAGCTCATCACATTCTTTTAAAGAAAGGAGTTTTAATTTTAGAGAATTTATGTAATCTAGCGAAAATTCATAATACTAGTTTTAAGCTCATAGTCTTGCCACTTAAGCTCAAGGGTGCTACTGGCTCACCTGTACGTGCAATAGCAATCTAAAAGACAAACTGGAATCTGTTTTGCTTGTAGTTTTTGGCAAGTTTGCCTGTGATAGCAATTTTGTTGTCGCAGAACTTGCAATTGTTGTTATCATCAAGATGCCACCCTTGAATATCAAAACCATATCTTTTGATAACGATTTTTTTGCATTGAGGACAGTAGGTGTGCTCAAGGGGATGACCTGGAACATTTCCCACGTAAGCATACTCTAGTCCTTCCTCTTTGGCTATTTCGTAGTGTCTCTCTAGTGTCTTAACTGGAGTTGACTCAAACTCCATCATTTTATAGTCTGGGTGAAATCTTAGAAAATGAATTGGCATATCTGGACCAAATTCGTCGTAAATGAACTTACAGAGGTTCCTTGCATATTCCAAGTTATCACCCACTTTGGGGATAATCAAGTCGGTGATTTCAACGTGAATCTTTGTTTTGTGATGAATTTCTTTTAGGGTATCAAAAATTGGCTGCGGGTCAGGAACTCCTATGTATTGTCTAGTAAACTTGGGCTCGGCATTTCCTTTAAAGTCCACAGTTATACAGTCAAGAAACTCGTCCATCATCTTGACTGTTTCTGGAGTATCATATCCATTTGAGACAAAGATGTTGAACATTCCATTTCTTCTTGCTACAAGACCACAGTCTCGAGCAAACTCGATGAATATTGAAGGTTGATTGTATGTGTAGGCAATTCCATCAGAGCCAGATCTCTTGGCTAGACTTACCACCTCTTCTGGCGTCATCTCGGTTCCTTCTACTTTTCTTCTTTGACTGATATCATAATTTTGACAGTATTTACAAAGCCAGTTACAACCAGTAGTTGCAATAGAAAATATGCTAGTACCTGGTCTGTAATGCGTTACAGGTTTTTTCTCTATTGGGTCAACATGACCAGTTATCACTTTACCATAGACTAGAAGATCTAGTTTGCCATTGTTGTTAGCTCTTATCCCACAAAGTCCCACTTGGTCTTTTCCTATCTCGCAGTATCTAGCACAGGCTGTGCATCTAACCTTGTCATTAGGCAATTTTTGATAAAGTATTGCTTCTCTTGCCGTCATTAGTTATTACTCAATTTATCATATAAGTTATGGTGTCAAAGCTTGTCGTGGTTTGACCTTGCCTGGTCGTATCTTTTCGATTGCGTTCTCGAAATCTTCTTGAGTTATTTTGATTGATTTTACAGATTTTTCTTTATTGTTGACGTATCTTCGTATAGCACTCATTGCAGCTCTGTTACATACTCCTTCAATTTCTGCTCCACTAAATCCATCAGTCAGTTCTACGAGTTTGGCAAAGTCTATCTTGTCTGCAAGTGGCTTCTTTTTTGTATGTATCTTGAATATGTTTTCACGTCCTTTGGAATCAGGGAGAGGAACCTCAAGTATTCTGTCAAACCTGCCAGGTCTTAGTAATGCATTATCTACCAGATCTACTCTGTTGGTTGCCCCAATTATTAGTACATTATTTAATTCCTCTAGTCCGTCGATCTCAGTTAACAGCTGTGAAACTACCCTATCTGTTACGTGTGAATCTGAACCAGATGAGCTTCTGCTTGGAACAAGCGCGTCTATTTCATCTAGAAATATTATGCAAGGAGCTGCCTGACGAGCCTTTCTGAAAACTTCGCGTACTCCTTTTTCTGATTCGCCAACCCACTTGGAAAGTAATTCTGGGCCTTTTATGCTGATAAAGTTAGATTCTGTTGTGTGAGCTACTGCCTTTGCAATCAGTGTTTTGCCAGTTCCAGGTGGGCCATAAAGCAATACTCCTTTTGGAGCTTTAACATCGGTGTGTTCAAATGCTTCCTTGTGCTTTAGCGGCCATTCTACCGCTTCATGTAGTTCTTCTTTTAGTGATTCTAGTCCACCAACATCTTCCCATGTGACATTAGGCACTTGAACTAGAACTTCTCTTAGTGCTGATGGTCGTACTTCTTTTAGTGCGTCTTTGAAATCCTCCTCAGTAATGATAATTTTTTGCAGAATTTCGTTTGGAATTTTTTCTTTTTCTAAATCAATGTCAGGTAATATTCTTCGTAACGATCTCATAGCAGCTTCTTTTGCAAGAATTTCCAAATCTGCACCAACAAATCCATGAGTTACTTTTGCAAATTGATCCAAGTTGACCTTTGCTTCTATTGGCATTCCACGCGTATGGATATCTAGAATTTCTTTTCGTCCTCGTTGATCAGGGATCCCAATTTCGATTTCACGATCAAATCTTCCTGGTCTTCTTATTGCAGGATCTAGCGAGTCAGGTCTGTTACTAGCAGCAATAACAACTACCTTACCTCTTGATTTCATTCCATCCATCAAAGTTAATAATTGTGATACGATTCTCTTTTCTACTTCACCGGTTACTTCCTCTCGTTTTGGAGCAATCGAGTCAATTTCGTCTATGAATATTATACTTGGAGCATTCTCCTCAGCTTGTTTGAATATGTCACGAAGTCTTTCTTCACTTTCACCGTAAAACTTGCCCATTATTTCAGGACCACTAATTGATATGAAATGAGAGTTAGTCTCTCCGGCTACTGCCTTTGCTAATAGAGTCTTGCCAGTTCCAGGAGGTCCATAAAGCAGTACACCTTTTGGTGCCTCTACACTTAGTTTCTCAAACAATTCAGGATGTCTCATAGGAAGCTCTACCATCTCGCGTATCTTTTGTACCTCGTTTTTGAGACCTCCTAAATCATCATAGGTTATTCTTGGAATAGAATTATCAATTGCCTTAGTCATAGAGCCAAGTTTGAATTCGGTATGTTCTGTTACTAAAACTGGTTTTGAAGATGGAGTTGTGCTAGTTACTACTAGTTGTGTTTTTCCACCTAGCTGAGTTGATACTATAAGAGTATCGCCTGTTGTAAATACATGACCAAAATAGTTTGCTTGCATGTATTCTTGCAATCCTTCTGCACCAAGTTTTTCAATAGGAGAAACTGTAACTTGATCTGCTTCTGCAGCATCAACACTCTTTATTGAAATCTTCTCCCCTATCCCAGAACCAATATTGTGTCTTGTAATTCCGTCGATTTTTATTATTCCAGTACCATATTGCTCTGCTGAGCCAGGCCATAACTTTACATGACTTTTTCTGTTTCCTACCAGTTCCAATATTTGGCCGGTTTTCCAGTTGTTGTCTTCAACAACTTTAGGATCCACTACTGCAATGCCTTTTCCAACGTGGCGCTGTGCCGCTTCTGCAATTTTTAGTGTAATTTCGCTCATATTTAATCACCATAAAAAATAAGGGGTTATTCGACCGAGACTGTTTTGCCTTTTGGTCGTTCCTCTTCTTTTAGCTTGAAGCTTACTTCAAGAATTCCGTTGGCATATGCTGCCTTGACAGAATCTTCATCGACTTTGTGCTTTACTGGCACCTTTGTGTGATACTTTCTGTCGTTGTGTTCTGCATCGATGTTGACTGTTTGACCCACTACCTCTATCTTGATGTCTTTCTTTTCTACTCCTGGCATCTCTGCTATCAGCTTGAGAAGCTTTTCCTTGTCATCAACAATGACATCTACTAGTGGTTCTCTTGTTTCTGCTGTCGGAAGTAGACCTGGCCTAATGTTTCCATATTCTTTTACCACAGGTTTACCATCCGGTCCTACGGTCATAGAATACCCATAGTAATAGGGACCAAAGGTCTGAACGTTTTCTTCAGTTTTCATTTCGTCCCACATTTCGTCTAGTTCCTTGAATGGTCGCATCATCCTTCGGAAGAGGCTATCAAATTCGTCGAATTCCATCATATGTCATATTCACCTATGTGATGTAATAGTACTGACATTATATAAATTTTATGTGCTTTTATATAGAATTCTTACAT
>MNFB01000022.1 GCA_001917995.1 Thaumarchaeota archaeon 13_1_40CM_4_38_7
TAGATTAGATTCCTTGGCTTTGAGAAGATTTAGGAGATTTTTCTTGTCAATCTCAGCTCTAAAGAGATCTCTTATTGTTCCCTCATCACCTTGGAAGAACTTGAGAGATTCAAGAAGGTTCTGATAGTAAAAAGTTTGAAGTGCGGACATCATAGGTCCAAGATCTCCTGTCTTTTGGTATGTCTCCAAATGTTGCATCAAAATAGTTCCATAGTTGTACTTTACAAGTTGATTTACTACTCCATCTACCCCTGTTTGCGATAAAATTACCTTCATTTCATCATGAGGTATATTTCCAGCGGAAATCCCTGCAGGAACATTTCTACTTGAGACTAGAAATGATTCGGTTTCAGTAATTGGCCTACCCATGCTTTTTGCAGAAAGTATCAATTCAATATTGTAAATGTCCCATTTTGAAAGATATGCCCTTACAGCAGACTTGCCATTAAACGGCGTAGACTCTAACGCTATTTTGTTGACTAGAACTAGGTGTCTATTTAGAGCAACTTCTAGCAATTCAGACTCCTTGAAAATAGAAGCAGCTTTCTCTATCTCTGGCTTGTACCATGTTGACTCGAGAACCTTTACCATTTCTCCTTCATCTTTTGCTTTCATAAGATTCAGCATTGCTTCTTTTGATAGAAGATTAAGCGAAATTGCCTGTAGTCTACCAAATGATGAAGCATATTGTGATGTTGGCATTACATTCTCTCCGAAAGAAAGCTCTTGATCTGGTCTTCATGAGTTCTGAGCAATTCTTCAAAAGTGAGATCTAATTCCTTTGTACCTTCTTTGTTTTCAGCAATTATGCCACCGAGAGTTTTAATTGATTTACCTGCTGTAACTCCAAGGTCTTTTAGTAGTGTCTTGTCTTCTTCGCGGCAGTGAACCACAATGCTTTGACCAAGTTTCTTCTTTGAAGTGTTTATCATGGTTTCAAGCGCCTTTTTGTACTGGGGACTTTTTGTGTAGTTTCCTATTTCTTGTTGGATTACGTTAAACGCAGATTGCATGTTAGAGTTTATGGCATCAAATAGGATCTTTTTTGATTGGAGCTTAGCAGCCTCAATTATTCTTGCATGCTCTTTTTCGGATTTTATTTTTGCTTCATTTGCAAAGCGCTCCTGTATCTCCTTGACAGTATAGTTCATCTCTGCTTGAAGTTTTGCCTTTTTTTCTGTCAGATCCTTTTCGAGACCTTCAATCTCCCTTTTCTTTCTATTCTCTATCTCAAGGAGGAAGGTCTCTATGCTCATTACTGAAACCACTATAGTATGCCCAGTAACAAGATAATTCCCAATACGAATCCTATGATCCAGAGTGTTTCTGGAATGACAAAAAAGAATAGCACCTGGCCAAACTTCTCTGGCTTTTCAGCAATAATGCCCATACCAGCTGCGCCAATACCCTGCTGTGCGTTACCAGTACCTATCAAACCACCAGCAATTGCAATAGCTGCAGCAATAGCCAAAAGTGGTTTTGTTAAATTGCTACTAGTAGGACTTGTTTCTGCGGCAAATACTGGTGTAGTAAAGAAGACCGATAGTGCAATCGTCAACCCCGCCGTTATGATAATAAGTGATAACTTGGAACGCTTGTTAAGTACCATTACGTATGGCTCATTTAAAGAGGTTATATTAATCTAATTTTTATAAACAGCAATTCCTATTTTTTAAAAAATGTAAATTCTGTTGTGCGATCATCGCACTATTTTTTTCATGATCTATAATTGAAGACTGAGTTTATTCCACTGGGAGTTCTAACTTGTTTCCCCATTCTCCCCATGAGCCAAGGTAAACTCTAACATTTTGGAAACCAAGTCTTTTTAGTGCCAAAAATGAATTTGCAGCTCGATATCCTCCTTGACAATAAGTTACTATTTCATCATTTTTTGAAAACTTGTATAATTTTGTAAGATCTTCTATTGACTTCAGGGTTCCATCATCATTTATGTTCAAATTCCAGTCAATGCTGACAGCAGTGGGTATATGCCCCCTTCTTGCAGCTCGTATGACAGTCCCATCATACTCCTCTTTGGTTCGGGCATCAACAATCTTTACCTTGCCAATTTTTTTCTTGACGTATTCGTAACCTACAATGATTTCCTTGTTGGTTGTTCCTTCGAACTTTGTGGGTCTGAAACCATTTGTTTTAGTTTCTATTGGAAGACCCATGCTCTTCCACTTTTTGAATCCTCCATCTAGCATAAGGGCCTGTGGATGTGAAAAATACATCAAAAGCCAGACACCTCTAGCGGCACTCATACCTGACACTTCATCGTAAAATACGACCGTCTTGTCTTTTGTTATACCTACAAATGAAAGAAGGTTTTTCATCTGTTTTTCAAATGCCCGTATGCCTTCCTTTGAGGTATCAGACCAATGATAATAAAAAAGATCGAGATTAACTGCACCTGGAATATGTCCTTCTGAATATTCTTTGTACGACCTAGAATCAATCATAATTAGATTTGGTTTGCCAAGCCTTTCCATCAACTCCGTTGGTGTTATGAGCATATGCTAACTCTAAGCTAGGTAATGTAAATTCATTTCAGAAATAAGGATAAAAGAGTTTGAAACTAAATGTTTGTTGAAATTTTTTCATACATAAACTGTGTACCATATTTGAAACCTGCATAATTTGTTATAATTTTTGCAATCCGTAAATTCTTATATGTTACCGAAATATGATATTATCATAAAATGCAAATTCTAAGTCATCAATTTATTAAAAATCCATACTTGCCCATCTTTGAATTTAGTAGAATGAAAAAGTGAGTCAACATGTTAAAGACAAAGAAAACATCACCAAAGCTAGCAGTTTTTCAGACCTTCAAGACCAAAGGCAAAGAGTTTACTGGAGAGGCAATGCGCCAAAGAGGAATAATTGTGCATCTTGCAACAGAAACACTTCCAACGAGGAGAACACGAACAGCTATAGCACACAGACTTGCAGAGCAAAATAACACAACCTGGCAAAATATTTATTCTGGAATTTTTAGAGATTTGGATGAGATACTCCTTCCACTTGGAATTGTTAAGGAGGGAGGAAGACTTCCGATAAAACGTGGCCCTAAAGCACTTCAAGACCAGGGAGTGCCATACTATCAACTAACCGATTCTGGCCTGTTAGTTGCTGCGTCCTTAGCAGAAATAAATAAGGAGCGAATTAAGATCATGTTAGATTTTTTTGAGAGGAATTCTAATTCAAAAGACAAAGATCTCAGAAAATCAATTCTTACATTGCTTGATGTGGCACCAAACTTTGTTTCATTATTGTTAAGAAAATATGTGGAATCGTACAGTAACGGTAGGATTGATCAATTAATTCCATTTGATACAGATAGTGTGAAGAAGACATTTGATGAAGCGTTGATGGTTCAAAGAGAACTCCTTGAGGGATTTTCCTCTCTTTCTCATACAGACAAAGAACCAATCATCAGCTTCCTCAAGAAGATGGGCTAGTCTCACAGAGAATTAAAATACCTTTCCAAAAGAGCTTGATAATATTGATAGATTTATCTAAAGCCACTTCAAGAGATTCATGTCGTATTGAAACAAAGAGGAGATAAAGATGTCAGATGACCTGATAAAGTATGTACTATACTTGATAAATTCTAAGAAAGGAGATGTTGGAAGACTAAATTATATTCTGGCTACACTTCAAGATGACAAACCACTCTATACATCTGACAAGAAATACCTAGAGTCCATGATCTCCACCTACATAGGACCTGAAAGAAGAAAACTACGTGAGCAACAGACGGTAGAAGAGCTGCGTACTGAATTAGCAAGAGTAAATGACAAGCTTAAGAGAATAGAAAGAAGAGGATATGAAAAACCAGTTGGTAGAAAGGCAGTTTTCTTTTTTGTTACGTTCTTCTTTGGCTGGCATGCAGTCACACAGCTACTAAGTGAGAGATTTGTTACCGATATACAGGGTATCAACCCATATCTCTTTCCTCTGTATCAGATAAAATTGGCAACGCTATCCCAGATTGGTCTTAGTATAGAACAGATTGTTCTGTTGATTTGGGGAGCAATGATGCTGACTTGGATTATTCTTGGCTTCATCTATCTAGTAAAGTTCATTCGTTCAAGACACAATCCTGCGTATCCGTAAATTATAATATTATTTTGTAAAGTCAAAATCTGTAGAAAGGTTCTGACCACTAAACACTGTATTTGTTCCATAGTAAATAGTACCTGACACGGTTATCTTGGCAGTTCCATGTTGGAGTGCAGACCAAACCTCAGGATTATTACCATCATTATGTAGCTGCGCCTTGTTAGTTACTACTTCCGAATTCTGTTCAACAAGCGGTATATAGTTTGAGCTTTCCCAGCTTCCTTCATATCTCTGACCAAATTCTCCATGACCTACTAATACACCATTTGCATAGATAGCATAATTTATCATCTCAAGTATTACTGTGGTGTTATTGGGATTTGTAACAGAGAACTTTGTTTCCACTGTTGCATCTCTATCAGTAATTACCAAGACGGAACTATCATTATACTTTAAATCAAGTGGTTTGATCTCAGTAGAGATTGCTGTCAATGCAGACGGAACGTTTTGGTTTTGAGGAATAATATTTTTAATAATACCTGATCCTGGAAGAACTGCGATTATACCTAAGAGCGCTACTATTGCTGTGATAGCTGCATAGACTGCAATTTTTTTTTCCAAGGATATTGATACGATTAGTTCTTCTCTTAAATGTTAAGTTGAAAACCCTTATAGTAAAACTTTCAAGAACTAAACTTGTGCAATATCACCAAGCTGTAAGGATAGGTCAAGAAAGAGCAAGAAAGTCTCAGATGACCTTATTTTCCCATGCTGGTTTTGCAATGCTTACACTTACTGTTAAGAAATCAGAAGAAATTGCCGATAAACTCGCTTTCGAGCTCTAAAAGACCCACCACAATGTGTTTTATTTCGTAATCTTGTATAGGACTACGAACTCTCAAAAGCGGAAAAACTTATGATCACTTTAAATTCAACATGCAATATCATTAATGCGGTGGGTTGGGTTGGGCATCCGTAAGATTATGATTTTATCAATATTTGTAGCAGTTGGTCTCATATTGGTGCTTTCTCTTATGACACTAACAGGGCTTACAGCTCCAGCTCAAGCTAGCCTACTCCCATACAGGATTACTACAATTCCGATTGAATCTTGTGCTTGTGTAGACGGCTTTCCAGGGGGGGTTGGGGTAAATACCAAAACGCATATGATTTACGTAACCCATGTTTTAACAAATACAGTATCTGTCATAAATGGTTCAACCAATATGGTTGTGAGTACAGTCGGAGTAGGAAGTATACCCGCTGGGATTGCAGTAAATTCAAACACAAATGAGATTTATGTCACAAACAATAACGGCACCAATGTGACTGTAATTGATGGTGCGACCAACACTGTGACAAAAACAATTCCTACGGGTGAGCACCCTGAATTTGTTGTGTTAAATCCAAATACAAACAAGATCTATGTACTCAGCACTTTTGGTAGCTCAATGGGAATCTCTGTCATAGATGGTAAAACAAATACCGTAACATCTAAAATAAGTTTCAATGTTTTTGCAGTTGATGGAATTGGTGTGAATCCCAGCGCAAACAAGATCTATGCATCACAAGCTAATAATACAGTTGTAGTAATTGATGGTAATACCAATAAAAAAGTTGGCATGATAAATGTTGGAAGTTGCCCGCGTGGAAGCGTTGCGAATCCAAATACAAACCAGATCTACGTATCACGCCTTTGCAACACTAGCTGGATGACAGTAATAAACGGCTCAACCAATAATGTCGTAAGTCAAATACCGCTTAGAGACGCTGTTTCTGATATGGGGGTAGATCCAAATTCTAACATGATTTACGTGGCTGGTTTCAACTATGGTATCACTATACTTAATGGTTCATCCAATAACGTAATAAACACGATACCATTTAACACACATCTTTATGGAGTGGGAGTAGACTCAGAAAGAAACAAGATTTACGTGACAAATTCTGACGGCTATAACCTCTATGCAGTTGAGGTAGGCGCCTTATTTCCTGGACCAACCTCAACTTCTGTATTTTCTCTGCAGTAGTCACTGATACAACCAGCGGTACACCCACCAGTCCAACTGGTACCGTGTCGTGGAGCGATAACAGTGCAGGGGGTACCTTCAGTAGCCCAACATGCACACTGGCAGCTTCAAGTGGTGCTTCAAGTACGTGCACTATATCATATACTCCATCAAAGTCAGGCCAAATCTGGATAACTGCAACATATTCAGGTGATACCACAAATGCTGGCGGGTCTGGCACATCAGCACTGGCAGTAACTATCCGTGCAACTAAGACTACCGTTACACCAAATCCAGCTACGGCAACTATTGGGACAGGCATAACACTTCACGCAAAAATTCTTGATTCTAGTCTTGGTACAAAGAGTATCCCTACTGGTACTGTATCATGGAGTGATGGAGGTGCAGGAGGAAGCTTCAATGCTACTTCGTGTACATTGGCACAATTTGGCACTTCTACTAGTACCGGTATGTGTAATATAGCATACACCCCACCTGCAAATGCTGGTCCTGTCACAATAACTGCAACCTATTCCGGTGACAGTACTCATAAAATAAGCTCTGGCACGTCAGCACTCACAGTAACTTTGCGTGCTACTAAAGATACCATTTCACAAAAGACAGCGGCACCAATTGTTGATGTCGTCACAAATTTTGATGTAAAGGTTCTTGACTCAAGTTCTGGTACAAAGAGTATCCCAACTGGTACTGTATCTTGGAGTGATGGCGGTGCAGGAGGTAGCTTTACTACCGCTTCGTGTACCTTGACACAATTTGGCACCTCTACTAGTACAAGCGTGTGTACCATCGCCTATACCGCTCACAATGCTGGTCCGGTCACAATAACTGGAACCTATTCAGGGGATGGTACTCATAAGACAAGCTCTGGTGCATTAACATCAACAATAAGTTTGCGTGCGACTACAACTACCGTTTTGCCTAGTCCAGCGACAACAGGTCTTGGAGAACCTATTACACTTTACGCTAAAGTTCTTGACTCTAGTGTTGGCACAAAGAGTATCCCAACTGGTACCGTATCATGGAGTGATGGTGGCGCAGGTGGTAGCTTTACAATTGGCGGCAGTAATACTAGCACATGTACATTGGCACAATTTGGCACTTCTACTAGTACGGGTAGATGTGCCATCGTATACAGCCCACCAGCAAATGCAGGTACGTTCACAATAACTGCAACTTATTCAGGTGATGCTATCCATAAGACAAGCTCTAGTTCATCAGCGTTAACAGTAACTACTGATCCCACCAGTACAACTATTACACCAAAGCCAGCTACAGTAAGCAATAGCGTAGATTTTGTAACATTTCATGTAACGGTTGTCGATACAAGCCCGGGTACCCAGACTATTCCAAGTGGCCTAGTCATATGGAAGAGTAGTGACCTAAGTGTGCCCATTAGTCCAGATTCATGCACATTGGCAGCAGTAGCTGGCTCCAGTAATACAAGCGCATGTGATTTCACAGATAAATACGGTGCAAACGATTCATGTGTCGTCTTTTCAGAGACAATAACTGCAACTTATGCTGGTGATAGTACTCATTTGAAAAGCTCAGATACAACACTGCTGTCAATAACGTGCCCCTAGCCTTTAGCGCACAAAAATAGCTTAGACTTTCATTACAAGTTTCAAGCATACAATCTGTTGTTAATGATCAAATTCGTGACATTTTAAGAAGGATAGGAAAAGAAAAAATTTCGAATCTACTACAAGAAGCAAAGATGGTTGCAATCGATACAAACGACAAAGAAATGCAAAAACTAATAAAAAACCAAAATCATAGCATAAATTTTCATAAACAACTTACGCAGGTTCAATTGTGAGATCGATATCGACATTTGCAGCCTTGCGATCGGTATTTTCTACTAGAATGTTCCAAACTCTAGTCTTTGGGATTTCAAAATGAACTGATAGTCTAGTTACTCCTTCAGCGTAGAATTCATCGGTAAATTCATCTTCTTCCTCAAATCTTTCCAGATTTCTATTGTCTACTATGTATACATTAATTGGAACATCGGAATGTATGCTTCCAGAAATATAATCACCCTTAAATAAAATAGCATCTTATCCATTGCGGGGTTGATAACTTTGAAAAAATATCAATTAGGAATATTGTTTGCTTGTTTAACAGCCATTCTCTTCTTTTCAACTCATGATGCCGCTGCTACAACAACTGTGATATCATCAGATACGACCGTGGCAACTCTTACGATAAATTCAGGTGATACGCTACAAGTCAACAGTGGTGCAACACTTACAGTAACTACAAGCCTTGACAACTTTGGGAAAATTAATGTTCAGGCTGGAGGCTCAATTGGTAAAAGGCTCACTTGCGCTATAATTACAAACCATGTAGGTGCCACAATAAATAATCATGGAACCATAGACACCAGCTGGTGCGACTACAGGTATCCTCCAGACTTGAACAACTATGGCAAGATAAACAACGGGGGTATTATTTTCCCTAGCGATATTAACAACACGGGTACAATAAACAATAACGGAGGTCTAGGATTTGGTAGGCAATTTGATAACTATGGTAAAATTAATAATGTTTTGGGGGCTTCAATTGGCGAAGATTCTGGTGCCCAATTTACAAATCATGTAGGTGCCACAATTAATAATTCGGGACAAATAGTAAACGGCGAGTCTGCCCTTGAAAATTACGGAAAGATAAATAACAGTGGATTCATCGAATTTGCTGATGACTTCTTCATCAATCATGTAGGTGCGGTGATAAACAATTCTGTGGGAGGGGTGATCAGAGATTACGTTGAGCATCCTGCTGATAACAGTGGAACGATTAACAACAGGGGGACTATCAACCTAATCTTAGAGAGCGATTTTGAAAATACTGGTTTAATCAATAACAGAGGTACGATCAATGTAGACAGTGATAGCACATTCGATAACACCGGTGGGACACTTAAAGACATTTGCGGCGGAGTCTTCAACAATGCAGGTACCTTCCTTGGGAACGCAATAATTGTAAGCTGCTAAAAGTTACATAAAATTTTGACGTGGATCTATTAATAACTCACAGAATCAGATCGCACTTTAAAAATTAAGAGTTTACCGGATAAACTCTAGTGAATATTTTCATAATTATTTTCGTACGGGCTACAAAACTTTTCATGTCTATATCCCCCTTAAATGTTAAGTTGAAAACCCTTATAGTAAAACTTTCAAGAACTAAACTTGTGCAATATCACCAAGCTATAAGGATAGGTCAAGAAAGAGCAAGAAAGTCTCAGATGACCTTATTTTCCCATGCTGGTTTTGCAATGCTTACACTTACTGTTAAGAAATCAGAAGAAACCTTTGTTCCTGTTGGCGAAAAGGAATTAGTATCAGTTGTCCAAAAGCCCGAAGGCTGGATTGCTGTAATAGTTGATGAAGAAGGATATGCCAAGGCACAATCAAAGGCCGTGTCTGAAGAAGAAGCAAGAGAGATTTTGCGTAAAGCTACCTCTGCTGGGATTCAAGAATATTCAGGGCAGGTCAGGTTAGTGTAATTTCTGTGCCTTCAGGACTTCCTTTGATTGCTTTTTCTAATGTCTTGACATCTGCTTTGAGAATTTGTGTCTTGATTTTAGAGCGTTCTATAACTTTCAAGGCAACTATATCCATCAAGTCATAACCTCCTGCAATAGAATCTTGATGAACTAACATACTACGCAGTTTCTTTATTGGAATCTTTTTGAATTTTTTAGCATTCTTGTGTTTTTTTGGGTCAGAATCGTATACGCCATCGACATCGGTCGCATTCAAAAAGGCATATGCCCTCACTTTTTCAGCTATTAGCGCAGCTGTAGCGTTTGTACTTTGACCTGGATGAAGACCGCCTGTTACAACTATTAGCCCTGAATCAGCAGCATGTGCTACCTCTTTTAGGTTAGTGGGAGGATGAGGATATGCTTTTTCCTGTAAAGCAAAGATAAGAAGTCTTGCGTTAAGTCTTGAGACTTCGATGCCAAGCTCATCAAGTGTAGATTCATCTGCCCCAGAGGACCTGGCATGCGAGATGTAATGCCTTGCAATCGTGCCTCCACCTGCAATTATGATTGGTTGACATATTTTACTAATTCTTACAAAAAACTCGGCAAATTGCTTTAGTCTCTTCGTATCCTCCATGCCAAACAAGCTTCCTGATAATTTTATCGCAATTCTTTTTCTCATTACCTGTTTTCACCAAGGATGACCTGAGCTGCCATTTCAACCTTTTTTCTGAATTGTTGTCTAGTATAGACCCTAAGTATATCCATAAATCCAGAAATTGCCGATACCAAAGGAATTTCTGAGATTGGAAGTTCGTAAGCTTCCTTTGGACTTACTCCTTTCTTTGAAGTAAGAATTATTGATTGTGATTCCTTTTTTGTAGGTGATAGTGGGATCGAGGGCGTCTTTGATATATCGACAAAGATTTCTGCCTCATCTACTTTGGATTTCTTTGCTATTTCACTTTGAAGCACTGAAGCATTTACCTTGCCCATTCGTGGATGAGTAAAGATTTTTTCATAGACACATTTTAGCAGCTTACGTTCCTGATATTCGATAGCAAGTTGTCTTGCTCTTTTAAGCTCAGAGTTTTTTTGAGGTAAAGAAACAAGTTTAGATATTACAAATTCATCAGTTAACAGAACATATTTTTTAAGATCACTAGTTGTAAGCTGAAGTTCGTTGTCTGCAAGAAGCATTGCTTCTAGAAGCATTACTTCTGCTGCTCTTACCGTTTTGTGAAAATACACGGCCTTGAACATCTGATATCTGGAGATCATCATTGATTCAAAAGAATACAATGCTGATCTGTCAAGTGAGAGCTTCCTGTTGTGAACATCTAAGGAATTGATAATTCTCATAAAATCTACCTTGGCATGTTCTGCACCTGTGAAATAACCATCACGAAGGAGATAGTCCATCATATCGGCACTCAGGCCTCCTGAAATTATCTCGTTCATAAATTGATATTTTGAATTTCCAAAAGCTAGTTTACTTACAAAACCCTTGTCAAAGCCAGATTTAGTTATCAGGTCACCAATTTCGGATTTTAGTATTAGCCTTGCGCCTATTTCTTCATGAGAGATTCTCTTTTTTTTCTGTAAAACCTCCTCAAAAAGATGAGAAAATGGTCCATGGCCTATGTCATGTAATAATGCAGCTAGTCTAAGATTGGTAACGTCTTCAGAGTCTAGGAATTTCTTTTCTTTAAGTATTGTAGCGGCTTGATTTGCAATATGCATTGCCCCAAGCGAATGTTCAAATCTAGAATGTTGTGCACCTGGATAGACAAGATGTGCTCCCGCAAGTTGCCTTATTCTGCGTAGCCTCTGAAACACGGGTGTATCAATGATATCCAATTCATTTTTATGTATAGTAATAAAATCATGAATCGGATCGACGATCTGAAGATATTTTTTTGCCATTTTATCAATCCAGATATTTTAAAACAATTCGTGTTACTGATTGATGAACACCGTCTTTACTTTGTGATGCGTTTACAAGGTGCCAACCAAATCTTTTGGCCAATTTTCTATAAGTATTAGTTATTTTTCGCGCAAATATTTTGTCCTTTTCAAACCTATCTCGTTTTTCTTTTTTACGAGAAAATGAATCAGATGGATTTACGTCAAGAACTATAACAAGATCCTCCTTTGGTAAACCTTTGTCAAGATTTTCAAGCCATTTCAAATCAAGACCATTTACAGTTCCATATACTAGATTTGATTGATAGTATCTATTCATTATAACAGCATAGTTTTTGGACATTGTATCGATAATTTCTTGTGATTTCTCCCATCTGTTTGCCGCAAGAAGACAATGAATTACTTGAGGAGGAAACTTTCGTTTACCTGAAAGATAATGTTTAATCTCTTTACCAAGTGGAGTAGTATAATCAGGAAAGTTGAATATCTTGCATTTTTTCTTTTTTGTTTTCAAAAAATCAGCAAGTAGTTTTGATTGAGTTTTCTTTCCAGCCTGATCAAAACCCTCTACAACTATAATCATCAGATCCTATTAAATAGAGAAGTAGATAAATTGTAAACGACTAACGTTTAATAACCAAAATTGACCTAGAGGTAACAAAATGGGCTTGGGTCATTATATGGCAAAAGAAGTTATGAGAGAAATCGGCAACAAATCAAGAGAGTTCTTCGAGTTCATTCTTCCACCAGTAGACATGGTTTTGCAGAATGACAATCTGATAGTAACTATCGATATGCCTGGATTTGATAAAAAAGAAATCAACCTACGACTACACGGAAATATTCTATCTATAAGTGCAAAAAGAGAGGATGAAGATGATGGTACTATAATCTGGCGTCAGAGGCCACGTGCTATTGACAAAAAGATCAGACTTCCAATTGGAGTAAAAGAAGATGAGGATCCTGGTGCATCAGCCAAATACAAAGATGGCGTACTCACACTAACCATCCCAATTAAATCAGGAAAGAACATAACAATAGAATAGTTTTGGTATTTGTCTGTACAACAAAGTATTTCATAAGCTAGAAATCAGTCAGCGATCTTTTATAAAAATAGAAATTATCATAATAGCGATGGAGCTGATCATTCCAATTTCACCAACAAATTGATTTGCTGTATATAACATGGCCGAACCAACAAAAACTGCAGCTGAAAGTATACTTCCAGATAACAAAACATTTCTTGATTTTGGCAGATTTGCTTGAATCGTTTTGTTTTCTTCTAAAAATCTCTTAATTTCTGGAACCAAAGTGATAGCAGAATCGACTGATTTTACAAATCTATTAAATGATAACTTGAGCTCTTCAACATATGCGTCTTTAACAACGTTTTCTTCTTCTAAAATATTTCGTAAAACGTTGATGAATCTAAAGTTCACTTTATGTGTCAAGTAAATTCCTTCAAGTATTGATGCCATTCTCATGTAAAGTGCAAGGTGTTTTGGAAGTTTAAACGGAAATCTGCTCATTGTTTTGTTTGCAAGCTCCATTAACGCACGAACTTCCATTCTGTCTACTTTTGTTCCATGCATTGCCTGAATGGAGAGAGCGATTCCTTTTTCTATGATATTTCTGTTATATCCAGGCATCAACATCCCAAGGTCATCCATTGCGTTAACTGTTCTAGTCGGGTCCCTTTCAACTAACGAGAGATATAGTCTAATTAGTTTCAGGCGTGTCGCATGGTCAAGCCTTCCTACCATTCCAAAGTCATATAATATGAGAGAGCCGTCCTTTGCCACTGATATATTACCTGGATGAGGGTCTGCATGAAATATCTCGTGACGCAAAAGCATGGTGAAAAAGACCCTGTGTGCTCTTACTACTATCTGTTCTCTGTCTATACCTGCTTCATCTAGTGCCTCGACATTTGTTATCTTTATTCCTGGAATGTATTCTAATGTAAGCACATTTTTGGTTGAGCGGTCTTCTATTACTGATGGAATTATTACTCTTGGATAGCTGCGCATGTTTCGCTTTATCGTCTTGAGGTTTTGGGACTCGATGGTATAGTCCATTTCTTCGCGTATTGTTTCTATGAACTGCGATAGCATTGCATCTGCAGAATATCTAAGATTTGGGTCAACGAATTTCATTGCAAAGGGAACAATTTTTTTTAGAACCTCGATGTCTTTTTCAACTATTTTTTCTATATCTGGTCGTTTTACTTTGATTACTACATCTTTGTCCTTAATTTTAGCACGATACACTTGGCCAAGTGATGCGCCAGAGATCACCTTTGTATCGATAAAGTCAAAACTTTGATTGATAGGACCCAGATCATTTTCTATAATTGGTTTTACTTGATCAAATGATGCTGCAGGAACTTCATCTTGCAGTTTTGAAAGCTCTTCAAGATATGGTTGTGGTAAAATATCTGCTCTTGAAGAAAGCCATTGACCAAGTTTGATATAGACTGGACCTAGTGATACGAAAGTTTTCAGCGCCTTACGGGCATTTTTTTGATATCTGTCTAGATTGATATTTTTTCCCTGCTTCTTTACCCATTCTCTTCTGTCTTTTCTTAATGCCAAAATAAGAGGTAACAACTTCAGAAAGGTGCCAAATATTCTTAATTTAGAAATGCCCAATTCCTCCCTAGAAATTTTTTAGCTTCTTTACAAAAGAATAACCGAGATATCCTGTAGCCATAGAAGCTAAAAATCCCACAAGAAGTGATGTGCCTTTTGCAAACGGTAAATTCTTTTGTAGCTTGTAAACCTCTGATGCCATTTTCCTTCCACCTACAAATGCACTGGCAGCACCAACCAAGAATTCTGGCGCATCAAGAATTAGATGACCAAGTGGATCCTTTCTTGGGTCAGCCTTATCCATATGTACAAGATACTTGTCATGATATTCTAGGATATGCAGATTGCCATATCGGTACTGTCTTTTTGCGCCATTTTTTTGGCCAAGAGGGGTTTCCTCAGCGTCTCCAAGCATAAAAGGACGAATTTCCTTTGGGACTTCGATTTGATCCCAAGTCATAATGAAAAACTTGTTTTACTAAATATAACCTTAGCTTGCGCCAGTTGTTACTTTCTTCTCAATTGGAACTCTCTTTGATTTCTTTATCTTAAATACAATTCCTCCAATACCTGCAGCAATAGCAAGTAGAATCACAAGTTGAATTTGTGAAAAGTCTTGGTTTGTTTGAGGCGCTGCTGTTCCAAATGATACCATGTCGACTTGGGTTATGGTATGTTGTTGTAGTAAAGAGTCTTTGTAGGTTAATGTGACCAAGACTTTTTGATCACCCGATAGTTCTCCATTTGATTCCACTGGTACGTTAAAAGGTACTGGGGCATCAATATCAATATCACCGATATACTGGTTAGATTTCTTTATGTTTGAATTTTCTAGTGGCTCAATTGTCACAGAACCAAAGACAGCTTTGATATTTCCTTGGTTGAGTACATTTCCAATTATCATCTTCTTTTCTGCAATTTCTGATACATCGACTCCATAGACAGAGATATCAATCACTCCTCTAATGTAGGTAGCAAAATTCTGTTTTTCTATCACAGTAGATCCCTCTTTGGTATATTGGATATTAACATCATAATTGACCGCCTGACCTTCTATACTGCTATCAGCAAATACTGGTATGACAAGCTTGCTCTCTGTGAGTGGATTTATCTCTTTGATGAACCACTTGTTATCCTGAAAAATTTTAAGGTTATTTGAATTTGGAGTAATTGAAATTGAAACGTCTGAGATCTTTGAGGGAGATGTGTTTTGAACTTCCAAAGTCAAATTCTGCATAACACCCATCAGTAGGTATGATGGGGATGAGATACTAAGAATTGAAGTTGTGCTTGCAGGACCAATTATGAAATCTACTGTTCTTGTTGTTGTTATTTGGTTTCCTTGCCCATCAAAATATTTCACCAATAGCGGAAGATGAACGGTTTGCCCTGCTAAGCTTTGTGGAACAAATGCCTTGAATGGGAACGAGTTTGATGATCCAGCCGGTACAGTTCCGACATTCCAGTGATTTTGATCTAGTACTACATTATCTAAATTACCAGCACTTGCAGCAGTGGTGTTTGAATTTTGCGTGTTTTGTATAGTTATATCCACATTGTTTAGAGCACCAGAACCCGAATTTTCAACCTTGATTGCAATATCATTGTTTGATGCGGGTTGCAAGAATGGATTGTCTGCCTTTAGGTTAAGCACGCTCTTTCCTGTTACTTTAAAATTAAAGTCAAAGAAGACTGTTCTTTCCCCACTTTCTCTTACCCTAGAATAGGTAATCTTGACTGTCCCTGAATAATCGTGTATGTTTATTGAATTATCTAAATTCACAAAGAAGGTTAGTGAAAATGCCTGACCACTTGGGGCAGTCTGTAGACTTTCTGCTTGAATTAATCCGTTACTTGAAGATGCACTAGAAAAACCAACTGGTAAACTAAGAATACCTCTGATTCCAGTAATGTCTTCAGTACCTGAACTTGATAGTACTACGGTGAGTGGAACGTTCTTGTTTCCAGGCTCGACCTCGATTTTTTGGCCCAAGGTTCCAAAGTATGCATTAAGAAACTTGATGTCTACAAATCCATGCTCAAATGGAGATTCGCCTGGTGGATTTAGTTCTGGTGTTTCAGCATAACCTGGAATCAAAAATTGCCCAACTAAAAACAGCGTTGCTAGTGTTATAGCTCTGTAAATCATCTCAAACTTGCCTCCAGTTCGCCTTCTACTATCTTGCCATCCCTTATTGTTACTACCTTGTCAACATCACCAAATTGAGGACGGTCGTGTGTTACTACTATGAAAGTCTGGTTTAGCTTACGGTTTAAAGATTTTAGCAGGTGTATGGTAGTTTCGGCAGATAGCGAATCCAAGTTTCCTGTGGGTTCGTCTGCTAGAACTATAGCAGGTCTGTTTATCAGAGCCCGTGTGATTGCTACTCTTTGAGCTTGTCCGCCGGATATCTTGTTTGCAAATTTGTTCATCTGACTTTCAAGTCCCACTGTTTTGAGTAATGTGCTTGCTTCTTCTGCAGCGCTCTGCAGTGTTCCTTGAATTTTTCTTGGGAACATCACATTTTCAAGAACAGTAAGATCTGACAAGAGATTGGAAAACTGGAATATGAATCCAAGTTTAGAATTTCTAAATGTAGAAAGTTGATTATCATTTAATGTAGATGTATCAATTCCATCAATTGTCACGTTACCCGTTGTTGGTCTGTCAAGTAGTCCTATCATGTTAAGTAAAGTAGATTTACCAGAGCCGGAACTGCCAACAATTAACATAAATTCTCCTTTTCTGACTTTAAACGATATATTTTGTAAAGCCTGAACCGCAGTCTCTCCTTGGCCGTACACCTTATCCACATTTTGTACTTCCAATACATAATCAGCCAACTCTCATAGCCTCCACCGGTTCCAACTTGGTAGCCTTGTATGCTGGGTAAATTGACGCTATGACAGCCAGTACAAATGCCAAAATATCTGTCTGCACTATACTTGTCCAGTTGTACTTGACCTCCAAAGCTAGGCTTCCCTGAAATGTCAGGTGTGTCTCCTTTGCATATACGGTATAGACTACACCAAGCACAGTTCCAAGTCCTGCACCTATAGCACCAATTACCATTCCCTGAAATATGAAAACTAGCAGTACATCTTTTCTTTTTGATCCTAATGCTCGCATAACGCCAATGTCTCTAGTCTTACTTGTTACTTGCATCATCTGAATTGTAACTACCGCAAATGCAGATGACATCATACCAAAATATCCAACCAGATTTATCAGTGCAATACCTGATCTAAATCCACTAAGAGTCAGCTCTGCTGCCTCTTCAATTGTTTGTGCCTTGAATTTATCTGCATTTGATGGAAATGAACTAAGGAAAAAATCTTTTACTTGTTCATCCTTGGTTGGATCACTTAATTTAACAATAATTGACTGTGTTTGCTGTGGCCTATCTATTATTTCACGTAATGTATCAATATTTATTATAACACTATTGTCAAGACCTACTGAACCAGCAGTTTTAGTGATTCCAACCACTGTAAATCTCTTAAGAACGTCATTACCATGTTGGTCTTTGAATTTTAGTTTGACAGTATCTCCTACTTTGGGATATCCAAGATCTCTATCTGCAATTGCCCCTAATACAATTGAATTTCTAAACGAAACATATTGACCATCACCTACGGTTTGATACATAGTCGATGCCTTCCTATCAAGTACTGGGTCAACACCGATTACCGGAACTGCATAGTCTTTTATCAGCTGACCATTTACTGTAGAATTAATTTGAGCTGAATAATCAATTCTCGGAGCTGCTGCTTCAACATAAGGAATTCTTTCAAGCCAGTTTACCAGTACAAATGAAGATTTCGTGATGAAATCTTCTTGTCTGCTAATGAAGACATGACCAAATCGATAGTTTATCAGGTCACGTACAATTGCATCGTATAGTCCCTGAAAGATAACGGAATTAACCTGAACTACTAGAATAGCGATTGCAACAGCTAGACTTGCGGCAATTAAACTACCCTTGCGTCTTGTGATAAATCTAATACCAAGCTGTGCTCTATAATCCACAGATAATCAAGAATTAGTCCATTATTTAATATTTTAAACGTATATTATTAGTAAATCAGACAATTATATATACAAGATGTTCAGTTTAATAGGATTAGTGAGATGATACTATAAAGAATGGACAAATTGGATGTACAGATTTTATCCCACCTTCTAAATAATTGTAGGATACCTGACAGGCAGATAGGTAAGGAAATAGGGATTTCGGGAGTAGCTGTTAACTCACGAATCCAGAAAATGATTGACAAAAAAATCATAGAACAGTTTGCGCTCAAAATTGAACCGCCAGTTCTTGGCTACAGTGTTTTGTATTTTGTGGTTATAGGAAAAGAGATTGATGATATCTTAAACAAGATAAGACTAGTCGGTGAACCATTTTTTGTCGTTCCGTGTGTTGGAGGGATTACCGTATGTAGTATAGTAGTAAAAGATGATCCTGCAAAAAAGATGAATCTTGCAAAAAATCTGTTAAATGATGTACGAGTACTTTCTATATTTGAAGCCAAAAATCCAGAGATAAGATCAGACCTGACAAAAACTGACATTGAAATTATCGATATCTTGCTAAAAGATCCCAGACTGAAGATAGAAGTGATTGCAAAAAAATCTGGGTTTTCAACAAAGACTGTAACGCGTTCACTTGATAAATTACAAAATGATGAAGCGATTCAATTCACTTCTATATATGATCCAAAAAAGATGGGAGAGTTTATTCCTTTTGCAATTCTAGTTGGTGTTACCAGTAACGTAAAAAATCCTTTGCTTAAATTAGAAAAGAAATTTTCTAGTTCATTTTTGCAAAAGCCATTTGTACATATGAATCAGGTAGTTTTGTTTCTGTACAGTGATAACATATTCAAGATTGATGATTTAGCAAGAAAGATTCAAGATGTTGAAGGTGTGCAATCAGTTGATCTTTTTATTCCAAAAAAGATTAATTTTCCACAAAAGTGGGTAAAAGATACAATCGAGCAGGTAAAAAGATCAAAGAGATTACATCTGATGCCTGAAATACATTCATAACATATCTATCTACGATCATTTAGCAATGCGAAAAAAAATCTTTAAAGGCAAAGTTCTCTCCCTAAGTGTATACACCTTATCCCTTAATGGACGTAAAGTAACAAGAGAAGTCATAGAACATAGAGGAGCTGCAGCTGTGCTTGCTATTGAGAATGGACAGGTATTGCTTGTAAGACAGCATCGTTTTCCTCATGGATATGTACTTGAGATTCCTGCAGGTACGCTTGAGAAGGGCGAGGCACCCAAAAAATGTGCTTTCAGAGAACTAAGAGAAGAAACTGGTCATACGGCCAAGAAAATGACTTCTCTTATCAAGTACTACCCTTCGATTGGGTATAATACTGAGGTTATCCATTGTTATGTGGCATCAGGAATCAAGAAGGCTGGAAGCTTGCAGCTTGATCACGACGAAATAATGTCTGTTGTCAAAATTGATTTCAAAAAGGTACTGAAGATGGTTCTTTCTGACAAAATCGTTGATTCAAAGACAATTTGTGCAGTATTAGCTTATACCATGAAGAAAAAACAATGATCGTGAAATAGTTTTAGCTATAGACAGGTTTGACAAGATCCGCTACATCAGCCCAACATTTTGCAAGATTCTCAAGAGTATAGACCAAATCTAAAAGCTGTATCGATACTTCTTTTTTTGGTTGATTGGAAATTAGTATGCCAGAGATTTTTTTTTGGTAAGTTCGTTGTAACTTAATTGCTTCAATTGCAAGTAATCTATTGTTTTCAATAAATGACGTGATTGCTTTTTCATGTATGTGTTCAATTTCTACTGCGATATTATATAATTTCTTAAGATCACTTTTTGACATTGATAAATCCTGAATTGAGCTTGCAAGCTCGACAATTGCATCACCTGCAGTTTCAAGCAAGTTCGCTGCAACTCTATAGTCTAAGATGTCTATATTTCCAAGATTTAACGCAGTTGCAAGCTTATTGTCAACCATTGCACTTCGAATTAATCTAACAAGCAAAAAGTATTGTCTGTCTATTTCATCATCTCTGCTTGGGATTGTCTGTAATACTGTTTTGTCCTCTGAAGTAAGTGAATTTATTGTATCGCGAAACAATCCGAGTGCAATTGAGCTCATTCGTTTGAGGATCTTGTCAGGACTCAGTGTTGTTGCGTCTAGCAAAAATTGTACAGTAACATTTGATGCGTCTTCGTCTATAATTTCCATTCCAACCAGTCTTCGCATCAATGCGCGAATCTTTTCTCTGTCTTCGATGGATATAGCAGACTTGCCTTTGATCTTAATTATATCATAGCCAAGAAGGTAAGCACCAGTTACGTCAGCACTGATGTTTTCTTCTTTTGAAACCGGATATTGTATCACTACCTCTTTTGGTGGCCTACTACTGTCGACTGGTGTAAGCGATATGCTATTGGTGCCGGTTTCAATCTCGACTTCATCACTTTTTTCTAATTTATTTGCCTCCACCCACTCTATCGGTAATGATACCAGAATGCTACTGCCAATCTTTTGCAGGCG
>MNFB01000067.1:0-10362 GCA_001917995.1 Thaumarchaeota archaeon 13_1_40CM_4_38_7
CTTTTCAATACTCTAGTCCCTGATATGGTGTTTTCAGAAAAGGCCAAGAAATACAGTAAAAGTGAGAAGGTTAATCTCGCATCGAAGGAATCCCTTTACTATTATGAACTGTACAGAAAATACTATGACTTTCCATCAAATCTTGCGCCATCGAAGACTCGATGCCCACAATGTAATTACTCGATAGAAGAGGGGTCGCATTTTTGCCGCATGTGCGGAAGTTTTCCCATCTAATCCTTTTTCCATTTGTTGGGTTTTTTGACAAAAATTCGCTTGCATCCATGACAACAAAAATAATACTTTTTACCCTTGTGCAGGTGAACTAGAGCGAGACTTTCGTCAAGTTCAATTCCACACACTGGGTCTACCGGCATATATGGTTGACTCGACTCCTATTCGTATTTAAAACTTACATTCAAGATGACACTATTGTATCTTAAATGCCACCAGATGTAAAAATACAACCAATGCAGAAAAGTCTAGTACGCTTTGAGAACGCAATAAAGTCAGAACAAACACGAAAAGTGTATGCCTATTATCTTCGCAAATTCCTTCAATTTGCAAAAATCAAGGATTATGACGGACTCTTGCAACTCAAAGATTCATTCCTTCAAGAGACACTAGAAGAATATCTATTTTATTTAAAGAAAACCATTTCACCAAACTCTCTAAGTCCACGCTTTGCAGCACTTGAGCTCTTCTTTGCCATGAACGACAAGATTCTGAATTTTAAGAAGATTCGCAAGATGTTTCCATCCACCGTGAAGCGAGCCGGAAGAGATTCTTGGCCTACAGAAGATATTCAAAAAATGTTAGCTAGTTCCAAATCCAAAAGAATGAAATCCATAATTCACTTTGTCGCTTCTACAGGTTGTAGGGTCGGTGTATTGCCGGAATTGAAGATAAAACATGTTATAGACATAGAGAGTTGTAAAGCCGTCAAGTTATACGAAGGCACAAATGAAGAGTATTGGGGATTTTTAACACCAGAGGCTAGCAAGGCGTTAAATGACTATTTGATTAAAAGAAAGAACGACGGTGAAATCTTAACTTCTGATTCACCTCTATTTAGAAAATCGTACAGGATAGGCTCTGCCAAAGCAAGACCGCTAACAGTAAATTCTCTGACAAGGAGTTTTGTATACCTGATAAAAGAGGCAAACGCGAACCGTTTCAAAGAAGGCCAAAGGCACAATATTGCACGTTTTCATGGATTTAGAAAGCGATTCAATACCATCCTAAAAGATTCTCCTAAAGGTAACATTGCATTAAAAGAGAAACTCATGGGGCATAAAGGGGTATTTGCTTTAGACGGTACCTATCATACTCCTAGAATGGAAACGCTATTTGAAGAATTTAAGAACCATATTTTTGAACTTACGATAGATGATTCTGAACGACTTAGGGTGAAGCATCAGGAATTAGAAGCAACAAAGATTCAACAAGAATCCAAAATTGAAGAGATCGAGCAAAAGGTCCAAGCTCATGATGTGCTTATGGAAAATTTGTCGGGTCTGTTAACAAGTATACGAAAGCTCACTGGCAAGCCTAATCTTTTCAAGTCATTAGAGGTAGGATATGTACCTGATCCAAACAAAAGGCGTCCACCGATAGGTAGTCTTAGCAGAGAAGACGATGATCGACCCTTTTCGATTCAGGAAAGGAGTATATCCTAAATTTTCAAGCTGGATTTTGTTATCGTATTATATGATTTTCAACTTGCAAAGATTGGATTAACTCATTTCTGCAAACAACGAGATAAGCACAAAAAGACCGGAAAAGTCAATCTTATAGTCAATCTTTGAGATTTTCTAAAATCTAGCCATAAGCTCAGGCATAAGCTCAGACCGGAAAACAGCTATAGCTAGGCATAGAGTCATTCATAAGCTCATAATACACGAGACTTTAACGCGCTTCACTTCCTGAGAATTTGGCCAAAATGCTCGAGATTCGTGCTTAAGCTGACGAGATTTCTCATGCGTGAGAAGAGAGTATTTATCAAAAGTTTGAGCTTTATCTAATAGGCGGCGATATCTCGCGATATTATCAAAAAATCTCTTATATCATCAAGACTCTAATCGTATCTCTTGCGTAATCGTATATGAGATTACGCAAATAGGAATAATGGTTAGAAAAGTTGATGTTTTCGAATAGCAAGCTTGCCTGGCTCAATAAATACTCGAATCAGTGCTCATTGAATAAGCTTTGAATGTCAGATGTTGATAACGCCCCATTGTAAATTCGAAGTTGGTCTATTTGCCCAACGAAGGGCCCATTTGGCGTATTTGGTGAAGATGTATAGCCTATATCGACTCCAATCGAGTTCTGGTCGATGTTTCCTACAGAAGAAATGTCTGCAGATGATACCAAGTTTCCGTCAACATATATCTTCGAAGTCTGAATAGAACGATCTACAACAAACACAATATGATGGAATTGATTATCATTTATCGGATTTGTAATTACTAAAACATCGTGGCCACTATTATCTCGGACTCTACCTCCTACATCACCTGTCACGCCAATTCCCTCAAGAGAATATCCAGCGTATACTCCATCATTATTTGGTCTGTGTTCTACTATCCATCCAATCGAGGTTTGTGTGGTCTTGACCCATGTTGATATAGAGAAACTGCCAACTCCAAAGTTTAACGTAGCTGAGTTTGGCACACGGTCTATTCCAGTCCCGTCAAAGCTTATTGCCTGACCAACCTTTCCATGAACAAAACTCACACCTCCGCTTGTCGCGCCATTGTTGTTATTACCACTTGTATCCTTTACGTTATGGTTAAATTTCCATTCTGCAACTAGCCCGCCTTTTGGGATAGGATTAAGAGTAGAACCGGGATTTTGTGCTAATGCAGTGTGAATTGTGTGAAAACTTGGCATTAATAGAAGTACAAAAATAACCGATAATATCTTCATGCTTCGTAACATTGGTAGTATAACCGTGCCACATTCTTATTTAAACTTCATCTTCATTTTTTATATAGGATTCTTCTAAGTACGTATACTTTTCGTAATCTGATATAGGACTACGCGTATACTTTCCTCGTGTCACTAATGCTGACAGGGTATAACCTTTATGCTATCGCTACCTTCTATCGGAATACCAGCTAAGGTTTGTCCCTTTAACGTGGCACTTGTCTGACCGCAAGCAATCCCAGTCTGTTGTGTTTTGAAATGCAAGACCATATCTAAATCTCCATCACCGTCTACATCTTGCAATGATGATTTGACTGCATCGGCGTTATTAGGGCCGAATTTTATAGTACTTGGATCTATTACACTTGCATCAAAGCTACCGGTAGTAAGTATTGCTACTGGAATGACTCCCATATCCTCCGGATTGATTGCATTTGGGGAGCTTCCTGGTTTGATATCTATACCAACAGATATTGGATTTACAGTTGTCTCAATTGTGCCTGACACAAAGTATATTTCAGATTCACTTTCTGACCATCCTACATACACATTATTACTAGCTGCAGTTACCTGTGGTTCACGTGATTCCCCTGGAATACTACCGAGGTTAATTGGAGTATCAAAGCTAGCTGCATTATCTGTACTGGCTGCAATGTAAGCGTCTGCATTTCCAGCAGTTAGACCGGTAGTATCTTCCCATGCCACAAACACATCGTTTCCAGACAGAGCTAGATCCGGAAAGATTGAATCCCCAGATGTATTGCTTATATTAGCTGTACTAAAGCTAGATCCATCATCTGTACTTCTGGCAAAAAATATTTCGCTATAACCAGTCGGAGTAGTACCATCTCGCCATGTTACAAACACATTATTACCTGAGGCAGCTATTTGAGCAAGCTCTGATAATCCCGCATCATTGCTTAGATTAACTGGGATACCAAATGTAGCTCCACCATCTGTACTTCGGGTAAAGAATATGTCGGTATTTCCATGAGGAATGTTGCGCCACACAACAAATACGTTATTACCAGATGCAGCTACTTGTGGGAAATCTTCCTCATCTGCATCATTACTTACATTAACTGGGCTGTTAAAGCTAGCTCCGTTATCTGTACTTCTGACTAGGAATATATCGGATGCAGGACCACTTCGAAATACAACGTCTAGATTTCCATTGGACGC
Organism: Thaumarchaeota archaeon 13_1_40CM_4_38_7; assembly: GCA_001917995.1. Taxonomy (GTDB): domain Archaea; phylum Thermoproteota; class Nitrososphaeria; order Nitrososphaerales; family Nitrosopumilaceae; genus Nitrosotalea. The sequence goes on from MNFB01000067.1 coordinate 4,108, forward strand.
GGCAATATCGGCAGGACTTGTTCCACACCCCACACCGTTGCTCAGATTAATTGGGCTGCTAAAGCTTGCTCCATTGTCTGCACTTCGAACAAACAATACGCTACAACCTGTTCCCCATATCACAAATATGTTACTACCAGATGTAATTATTTTTGGTTGAAATGAGAATCCGACCCCGCCGCTTAGGTTAACCGGGCTACCAAATGTAGCTCCTCCATCTGTACTTCGGGCAAACAATATGTCAAAGGTTCCAGGACTGTTGTCAGACCATACAACGTATACATTGCTTCCATCAGCGGCTATTTTTGGAAATACTGACGTTCCAGGATTGTTGCTTAGGTTAACGGGACTACCAAAATTAGATCCACTATCTGTACTTCGAGCAAACAATATGTCAAAGTTTCCAGGACTATTATCAAACCATACAGCGTATGCGTTGGTTCCAACAGCCGCTATTTCGGGTTGGCGTGAATCTCCAAGATTATTGCTCAGGTCAAGTGGAGCTCCAAAGGTAAGCTGTGCCAGCGCTGGTTGTACAAATGAACCGAAAACCATGACATATGCAATTATCACCGCAATAATCACTATACTCTTTGCATTTTTACTACAATTTTCTGCTAAACTCAACCAACCCCTTTTCTATGTTAGCATTCAAAGTTAAAAGGATACTCTTTTCATTTTTGTAAACTTTAGAAACCCTACATCAAATTTCATTTTTTTCTGAAGAACTCAAAGAAATTGGCATTGAATTCGCGTAGTCCTTACAAGATTACGCACGTCTTTAGTTGGTTAAAATAAGATTTGACCAACTTAATGAAGACTGACGTTTATTCTAATAGATTATCAGATTTATCACAATTACATACGACCACACATGGGATTAGACGGTAAAACGCCTGCTGAGGTGTGTGGTATCAAGATTGAGGGAGATAACATATGGTTAACACTCATTCAAAACGCAAGTCGAAAGCAATAGAGATTTTGGAGATTGTCTACAAACTGACTATCATAATTATTATGGTTCTTCATCAGGTTTGAAATCTTCAAGTCTTAATTTTTTATCATGGTTAAAATTTATCACTGTTGCTTTTAAAAAATTTCCTAATGTAGTCTGATTCTTTTTCCAATTTTTTAATTTAGTATAGTATTTGTTCACTCCATTTTTGAAATCTCTATAATATTCTTGAAGATTGAAATTAATGTGAATTATTTTGTTATCAACGAATATAATTTCAATACCAATTTTGTCATCTGAGATACCTTTTGAATTCCAAATAACATGAGATTTTCTTAAAGCAAACTCGTGAACTAGTTTATTTCTAACCATCTCATGTAGACTAGAACCTTGTTTCTTCAATTGATTATTCAAATCAACATATTTTTCACCTAAGTACGGTAGAAACGCCTCGTAATTTTTCTTGGAATGACCTCGTTCTTCCTTCAGGTTTCCAGTTACTAAACCACCCATGATTTCTGTATATGTAGAAAGAGCCAAAGCACAAGTATATGCGGCATGATCTTTTTCTAGAGTTCCTTCTATTCCAGCAAACATCCATTTGACTTGATAATTAAAAAATGGATCAAAAATCTCAAGTTTTGTCATAAGGTAAGATAATCTGAATTTGCTTAAAAGAACTATTTTTAATCAAGTTTCTAATCTAAGAAGTATGGCAGAAAAATGGTGGTCTTGTCCAAATCCAAAGTGTATGTGGACTCCTCAAAACAGAGATGAGCAGTTAGTAATCTGTCCAAAATGTGGTAAGGAATGCGTTCAGAGAGACCATCATGATGAAATTGATTTGTTAGCATTTATAAAAGATCTAAACATACAAAGAAATTCATCAACCGAAAGTAACAAAACCAAAAATCAATGAAACAACCTACAAGGTAACAGTTCCCAAAATAGCAATCGATAATAAGAACCGGTACCGCACCGGCTAAATCAAATATCCTTTGTTGTTAAATCTTTGTTTAATGTACAAAAAAGGTGGATGTTCCTAGAAACTAAAAAGCACGATATGACTGTCTTATTTCGTAACCTTGTATAGGATTACGAAATTATGAATGATTCTATGCATTTTCAACGAATTATTTTGAGAATGATGAGATTTGATCGGCCTATTCTCGGTTTGTGGCTATCTTATACCAGAATCATAAGTTATGTTGAAAATTGTGTTATGACCTGAAACTATTGAAACATGGTTTGCTAGTTTGTGAAATCCGTATGTGTAAATTATGTAATTTCCTGGAGTAAGCTGTACCGTATAAGTTGCGCTATCACCAGAGAAAGTCTTTCCTACTACTGTAATCCCATCACTAGCGTATACATCAATTTCATAATGTATGCTCGGATTACAATTATCTCTACTTGGATTACATGCAACACCACCATATACAGATACCTTGCCTGAAAGTGTTCCATTCTGTATCGGGATTGTATCTATTATTATTGAATATTTTTTCATGTTGTATTCAATGAAAGTTTCCTTCGCATAAGATTGAGCAGAATTAATTTGATGAAAATTCAAGAGTTCAAGTGCAAGTTTCCCCTCATCAGCATTTATGCCTGTACTATAAAGATAAGGGCGCATGGTACATTCGCCACAAGTCCCATTCTTGAAAATTGTTCCCGCCCACGGCTCATACATTCTGTCAGCAATTGTTATGGCTTTTTGGATTGTAGGTAAGCGCGATAATGTTTGGTTTGGTACCTCGTTATATGTTTTTGATGAGTAATACGAGTTTGTCTCAAAAATGCCTATTCTCTGAACAGCCATATTGTATGAATTTGTTCCTACCAAAGCTGCCCATCCACGTTCAACAAGTTTCTGAGCTGTTTGTGGTTTCACACATAATGGATAACCATTTTTCATTTTGAGGAGCAAAACCAAATCTTGTTTACATTGTATATTCTTTACCGGAATGCCTGATTCTTCCTGTTTCAAAGGAGATGGTAATTCTGTCTTCGAATGAATATCTAGGGTATCATTAACTGATAGATCTGTGCTAGAATTGTTATTTTTTGTTGAATTTTCTTCAGTTGAAGTCGGCATAGACTGCTGTATTTCTGATGCAACACACATACCATTCTGAGGAGCAGTTCCAAATGGACATGTTTGTCTTGGCAGAGTAGATGACTTCACACAGAGATCGTCTTTAAAGCCATACCCTTCCGGGCATGTTAGCATAGGTGTCGGCTGTACTTCAGATGTAAGAACACAAATGCCATTCATGTAAGTCCCTTGAGGACAAGATAGGGGAAGAACCCCCCAATCACAAAATTCCATATGGCATTTAGGAGTGAACAAAGTGCAAACACCATTTCCTGAAACTGAATCAGAAGGACATGATGGTTTTAAAAACACGCAAATATTTGCATCCCACATACCAAAACCTGGCGGGCATGTTGTTTCTCTAGACAGACACACGTCAGCCATTATCACTTCTCCCGATTGACACTTTGGCATTGCAGGTGTAACTCCTAACAATTTTGCGGCTCCAGTATGTGTTTCTGGAGGTGACAATAGAGGTGTTGGAGTTCCCGTAAATGGGCAAATATATATTCCGAAATTGTTTTTTAAATCTATCAATACTTCTTTTTGAATATCGGATAAAGATCCCACGAAATTACCATTTTTGTCATACTGACACATTTTTGATATTTCGAGATCAGAGTAGCTAACAGTAGTGGATTTTATCCACATGAACGCGTAGAGTTGTCTGTCGCGACCCACCAGTTGTTGGATACCATCTGGTGATAACATTCCTTTTGATTTTGATAATAGAGTTGGTGTTCCCTTTGAATTGCATAAATCACCAGTACCATGTTCTACCAAGTACAAATCCCCCCACAAGTCATATCCACAAAAAACTGATGAGAGATTTGATGCGGTATTGTTTGAACTATTGTTATAGGACTGAGCAAAGGAAAGGTTTGAAGATGAAACAGATAACACTAGGATTATAACAAAAAATGATGCTTTCCCTGAAAAGGCCATAATGCCTTAAAATGCATTAAAACTGAAAAGCCTTTGGATTCAATTCTTCTGCTTGCGTACTCCTATATCAGACTACGAAGACCTTAACCTGAAAGAAATTTTACGTTGTAATGGTTTTTGTGTCACTTTAACGTCATAATATCATGTCCATACGCTGTGCGGATTGCGGTTGCTTTCCTGAAGATTGTAAGAGAAGCAAATCCAATGGAGAATGTCCAAACTGTACATTGGACAAATGTTGTTGTCTAATCAGCGACCAAGAGGAAATCTTAGGGATAATAAAAGACAGCGAATACAAAAGATTAGACACTTCTGAACAAGAATTTTATGGTATTACCTAGTAAAACTTTAGAACCCCACTTCAGTTCGTAAAAAAGGTGATATTTCTAATTTTCATTCCTGATACCAACAATGATCATTGCGTAGTCTTCTAAATGATTACGAAGTAATTTTATGTTGTAATGACTTTTGATATGGTCATAATTTCTGATTAGTAAGAAAAATGAAAAGAAGGTATGTTAGAGAGTTGATTATAACGATATAAGCAACAAATTTGAGATTGTTTCTAATGTTATCATTTACTTTATACCGACCTTTAACCAATTTACTTTTGATATTTGCAAAACTAAATGCGGCCAATAATGGAAGTGCAAGCAACTCTATTAGATCCTTGGCATAAATGCCAATCTGAAATGTATTTTTATCTAAAACTGCTTCTGGAGATAGGGTAGCAAAGATTTCGTATGGTGCTATCATAAAGAAGATTACTTCTACATAAAACATTAAGCAAATTGAAACAACAAATGCAATTGCCGTTATTTTACTCTCTTTTTTACCAAATTCTACTAATCCGTTTCGAATTGGATAAAATGATTGGATAAAGACAAAAGTTAGAGACCCAAAGAGAATTGGAACATACAACTGATGTATGACAATTGCTTGCATTGCCATATTTGCAAAAAATACAGAATCAAAAGTAGTTAATCCAGCTACTATTAGACTCCACAATAGAAACGGGTTTTTGAAATATTCTTTTACAAATGTTTCCTGGAGCACCCTATTCAAGTATTTTACAAATGATTAACCTTTACTAGACATAGCAGATTTTTATGCCTAATCGAGGGGATTCTATTTTTCCTTTTTGTCAAAAAGAATGGAATCCCACTATTTACGCTTGGGAATATGCTAGTCGTCGTAAAAGATATGGTTTAGTAAAGATCAAATCATGATATTGAAAAGATGGTCAAGAGATGATCGATAATATTGCATTAGCCTCGATTTATCGCCTAACGGCTGTGAATTTCTGGGAGAGTGCAAAACAGCTAGATGCAACAATGGAGAAACATGAGAATGGTTCTCCTGCAAAACTCACAGCAATCCCTTTTTACTTTCTAATTTCTCATGCTGTGGAATTGTTTCTTAAATCAGCACTACTGAAAAGAGGGTTCACAGAAAACGATCTAAAAAAATATGATTATCGTCACAATCTTAATCTGCTTTTAGAAGCACTACAGAAAAAAGGGGTTTCAGTGACACCTGAAACAGTAAACATGATTAACGCTCTGCACTTACAGCACAAAAATCATGAGCTTAGATACACCGTGCTTTTAGATGATGGTAAAACAACTTATTGGCCTCCGACATCTTTGGTGCACCCAATGCTTGAAGAATTGTTATTATTGACTCGACTTTCCACTCAAGGGCGATGAACTATGACATAAGCCCAAATGCCCCGCGCCAGTATCGTGGCTATCCTGGAGAATTCACTCTAATTTCCTTAATCCCTTGCACTGGGTAGTCTCATATACGATTACGAAATTGGCCATCATTAGGAAGAATTGTTCTAGAGCAGTGCATGCATAACTGTTTTAAGTATTACTGAAAGTCTTGGTTCATTGTAGTCGTAAAAGCCATCATTAGTAGGAATCATCTGCTAATGATAATTTTTGCTTCGATTCTCATATCGTCATCGTTGGCTATATCTGGAAACAATATAGCTTTTGCAGATACTGTTATAGCTACTATAGCTATTAACAGTCCTGACACTGGTGCAGGTAATTATCTGTATGATGTTGGCGTAAATCCCAGTACAAACAAGATCTATGTAGCTAATCATGGTGGATTTGGGGGTCAAGGCGGTGCAGTCTATGTAATTGACGGTGCAACTAACAGTGTTACAGGTACGATACCAGTTGGAGGTGGTATTCAGGGTATTGGAGTAAACCCCAATACAAACAAGATTTACGTAACAAGCAAT
>MNFB01000067.1:10406-10892 GCA_001917995.1 Thaumarchaeota archaeon 13_1_40CM_4_38_7
TTGACGGTGCAACTAATAGTATTACAAGTACGATACCAGTAGGAACATGTCCTGGCGCCGTCGCAGTAAATCCCAATACAAACAAGATCTACGTAATTGACGACAATGGGTTACAGGTAATTGATGGTACAACTAATAGTGTTGTAAACACAATAACAGTTGGAAAATTTCCTAGTGCCGTCGCAATAAATCGCAATACAAACATGATTTATGTTGCAAATACAGGCGACAATACAACTTCTGTAATTAATGGTGAAACTAATAGTGTTGTAAGCACGATAACAGTTGGAAATGAACCAAATGGTATCGGGGTAAATCCAAAGACAAACATGATTTATGTAGCCAACTTTCTTAGTGTTGCTGGTACAGTCTCTGTAATTGATGGTGCAACTAACAGTGTTACAAGTACGATACAAGTTGGAAATGGTCCTATTGGCGTGGACGCAAATCCAACCACAAACAAGATCTATGTAGCTAATTCTAATG
>MNFB01000006.1 GCA_001917995.1 Thaumarchaeota archaeon 13_1_40CM_4_38_7
CTTTTACTACAGGTTTGCCATCTGGCCCTACAGTTACGGAATATCCATAGTAGTAAGGACCAAAAGTCTGAGCGTTATCTCCAGTTTTCATTTCGTCCCACATTTCGTCTAGTTCCTTGAATGGTCGTAGCATCCTTCGGAAGATGCTATCAAATTCGTTGAATTCCGTCATATGTCATATTCACCTATTGTATGTAAAGCCACTGACATTATATAAGTTTTATGTGATTTTATATAGAATTCTTACATAGGCTAATATAGATGACATGAATGATGTTTGTTATGAGGGCAACAAACGTATCAGTTCCAGATGCCGTAAGAGAGATCATCACAAGAAACAGGTCCATCTATGATTGTGTCAAGATGGATTTGGTAAACTATACCTCGCTTGCTGTAAAAATTCAGAAAGAGGTTGAAAGTTATGTTGGTGGGCTTGTAAATCTCAATACAATAGTAGTTGCAATTAAAAGATACGCAGACTCGTTTGAGAAAAAGGAAGATGTGCAAAGCGAGCCAGTTTTAAAGAATGCAAGACTTTCTTTGACCGATGGAATAGTAGACATCAAGTTTTCTTCAGATGATTTTGCGATGAAAGACGTAGTAGATTTAATGGATGGGTTTACACGAATTGATCCTAATTACGAATTTTTCCGACTGACAGATTCCTTTAGATTTTTGACCGAAGATATCAGTGACGTGCGAAAATTGCTTGAATCGTTCTCGTCACACAAAAACTTTCTCCAGACTGGGCTTGCAAAGATAAGTGTACAGATTCCCGAATCTCAGAATAGTTCTGACATAGTATCATACGTGTCTGAGATTCTACATAACAATGGAATCGAGCTTGTCAATGCGTTTTTCGGACAAGACGATATTGTGATAGTTCTACACGAAAAGGATGCTGCAAGGGCATATGAAATTTTACGCGGGGAAATAACTCGCCAAATCTGAGATTAATTGTTGATGAAATAAAAGTTTAAACGCCTAGAGACTCGGATTTTGTTATTTCTAAATAGACCTTGTCCCCTACTGCAAGGTTCATCTCTTTGTATTCATGCATATCTAGTTTGATTGACGTAAGTCCTCCCGCCTGTCCCATGCCACCTGACAACATCTTGTTTAGGTTTTTTACCATATCATCCATGTTTGTAAAGCCCATTACACCACCCTGTCCAAATGGGGACATTGGTGTACTTTGTTGCTCTCTGAAATCCTTAGATGTGGATAAAGAAACTACCACGTATGGTGCTCCGTCTGGTGAGGCATCTATTCGCACTACTATGAACTCTTTCTTCATACTCTATTTGCTAAATCCTGTATATTTTACCTTTCTCCCAAATGTGCTGTGTGTAGGTAAATTGTCAGTGATAATTAATGCCACATTTTTATCCTCTTGGGTGTTCAATAATTGAAGGTTCTGTGTAATGTCTGAAGTCAAAAGGATTCTAGTTTTGGGAGGAGGTTTTGCAGGTATAGAGTGTGTAAGGAAGCTTGAATCGTATTTTCGGCATGATGATAATGCCCAGATAACCCTAGTAAGTGAGGACAATTTTTTTCTCTTCACCCCAATGCTGCCGCAGGTAGCATCAGGAAACGTTGAGACAAGACATATTGTAATTCCAATTAGGACTCTACTGAAAAGGACCAAGTTTTACGAGGCCGAAGTCAAAAGCATCGACCCTTATGGAAAGACGGTAATTTTAAGCGGAACTAGCGAGAAAAGAGGAGTTTCGCTACACTATGATTATCTTGTACTAGCTCTTGGAAGCCAGACAAATTTCTTTGGGATGGACAACTTGGAAAAGTTAGCTTATACCATGAAGACGCTCAATGATGCAGTTATTTTACGAAACAGAGTAATTGACATGTTAGAACAGGCAGATAATGAAACTGATCCAATTCTTAAAAAAAGTTTGCTTACGTTTGTAATTGTCGGTGGTGGATTTGCCGGAATAGAAACTGCGGGTGAGCTAAATGATCTTTTGCTTGATGCAAGAAAATACTATTCTAATATTCAAAGAAATGACATTAGGGTGACAGTTTTAGAAGCGCTTCCTTCTATACTGCCAGGCTTTAACGAAAAGCTTGCCAAATTTGCTCAAGAAAAACTCGGTGAACATGGTATAGAAGTTAGAGTTAGCACAAAACTTGCAAGTTTTTCTGGTAGCGAAGTAGTAATAGAAGATGTTCCAAGTGCTACAAAAGAAGCAGTAAATCAACACCCGCTTGGAGCAATACTGACAAGAACTTTGATCTGGACTGCTGGAGTCACACCAGCTGATATTATAAAAAAATCAGTCTTTAAGACAAACCGGGGAGGAATAGCGATAAATGAATTTCTCCAGTCAGTTGACTTTGCCGAAGTTTTTGCAATAGGTGATTGTTGTTATCTTGTTGACCCTAATACTAATAGACCACTCCCACCAACAGCACAGAGTGCAGAAGCAGAGGCCGAAGTTGCTGCACAAAATCTTTATGCTCTTGTAAGAGGCGGACAGAAAAGAAAATTTATGTATGTCCCAAAAGGACAGCTTGCTATAATAGGCAAACGAAGCGCCATTGCAAGCCTTTTTGGTTTTCACCTACACGGGTTTATTGCATGGTGGCTTTGGAAGACAATTTATCTTTCAAAAATACCCAGGCTTGACAAAAAAGTTAGAATCTTTATCGATTGGACAATAGATATGTTCTTTGACAGGGATATAGCAAGGCTCAAGACAATGAAGCCAAAACCTCTTGAGGAATTCAAAGAGTTAGACGAAGTTGATGATGTGTGGTAAAAGTTTTTGCCGTAGGAGTAGGCCCTGGGTCTCCAAAATACCTTACTGATCTAGTGAAGGAAATCGTATCAAATTCTGATATCATTGTTGGCTACAAGTATACTCTGAAAACAATAGAGCATCTTCTCAAAGGTAAAGAAGTTCATGAAATTACTATGCAAAACCAAGAAGAGGTGTACCAAAAGATTGCAAAGATATCAGAAAATAAAACTTGTATTGTGCCTTTTACAGGAGATGTGAATTTTTCAGAGTCCGAAGTCGTAGACAGGTTAATCGAGATCTTTGTAGATGTGCAAATCATTCCTGGTATAAGTTCGATTCAAGTAGCTGCATCAAAGGCAAAGGTTCCACTTGATAAAAGCAAAGTAATAACAATGCATGTTTCTACAAGTATAGAAGAAAAAAAACTTGAGCTCCAAAAGGCGTTAATTGATGGGTATAATGTTATTCTAGTTCCAAGACCATGGCCAAAAGATCCAACAAAGCATTTTATGCCATCTGAGATTGCAATATATCTAAAAAATCACGGGCTTGACACAGCCAAGATCAAAGTTCATGTTTTTGAATTTCTGACAAATGATAAAGAGACACATTTTATTGGTACAGTAAAAGATTTGGAAGGAAAACAGTTCTCTGATCTTTCTGTTATGGTCTTTGACCAAACAAAGCTGGAATCTTATATTAACTTTGGATAATTGTTAATGCAGCCCGGGGTTCATTGATGGAGCTTGAATTGTTTTTGAAGTCGATGGAGGTAATGAGACAATTACTCCATTCATCCAGTTATAGGTAGGATCAAAGAATCTGATTATTCCAGTACTGTTTATAGTAGTTTGAAATGATTGGCCTGAAGGAATTACGCCGCTATCTATCTTTCCATCTGGTACAAATGGATTGTCGTTTTTCTGGGTGCTTGCTCCACTAAGTATCCTATGAGCTACCGAGTCTTGATTTATCCAGACAATTATAGTGCCAGGCATTATTTTGATGTTTGATGGTGAATAGTATCCGTTTTGGTAGAATTGGTTTTGTTGAGATGCGGCGCCCTGAGAAATAGATGAGCCTGGTAAAATGATCACTTGAACTGGTTTTGATTGTGTGGTTTCTGAAATTGATGTAACTGCTCCATTTATCCAAGTATAGGTGGGATCAAAAAATAGTATTGTCCCTATACCGTTTATTTTAATCTGATAGGTTTGACCAGGAGCTATTGTGTTAGTGTCATATAGTCGGTCTGGAGTAAACTGCAGCGCGTTTGGATTTGGGGTTGATGTGCCGCCAGATCCCTGGCTCACGGTCTGGCTGTAACCACTCAATAATCTATGCGGTACCGAGTCATCATTTTTAAAAATCACCGTAGAACCTGGAGTTACCTGGACTGCAGAAGGATATAATGGCTGACCTGTCTTGGTGACAGATGCGCCTGATACTATGGTCATTTGAACAGTCTTTGTTTGCGCTTGATTTTGTGTGGAAGGTGTGGTCTGATCACCAGCTGTTGTCGGCGCGGATTGTGTTATAGGGGCGCCAATAGTTGTTATCTTTGCACTATAAGCTACCTTCAAGGCCTCAGCTCCCGTTATCTTACCACTTATGCTGTAAACAGAGCCTTCTTCGTTACTATCAGTTATTCTTCCAAATAAATTGAGATGAATGGTGTTGCCGCTCAGATCCTGAGAATCTCCTGTTATAACAAAATACTTGCCATATCGAAGTATTGTGCTTTGCCACGTTCCAGAATTCAGATAATTGCCGTCTGCTATAGTTACAACCCCATTATCTAGTGTAGCAAGTAGATTGCCCCCAGACCATGTATTTGTATTAAGTTGTAGCGCCAAAGTAGAATCATAGATTGTTTGTTTGCCAGTCAAATAACCAGATGCTTGAACCAAGTATTTTTTGTCAGATGAAAAATCAGAATATGCACCAGGAAAAGAAAGGATAGCTGCAAGCCCCGCAATTACCATTAGTGATACTAATACACGTTTCATTGCTTAAGCTAAACCCCAAAGTCGTATTTAATTAATAGGTATAATTTGTTAACACAGTTAGGCAATTCCTGCTTGATTGTCCTTTCGTGCAAGCCCATCCATGTAGTTCATTTGTTGCTCCATGAATTTTTTTCTCTTTTCTTCGTCTTCAAGTTCTTTCATGTCCAATGGTTCTAGTTTTAGAATTCGCAATAGTGCAGCAAGAATCATCTCAGCTGCCTTTGGTTGTATGACATTTGGATTATCAATCTCTCCTAGAATGCAAACGCTATCAAGTTTTTTTTCTTTTGCAATTCCTAGGATTAATCCGTTAAAACCAGTTATCTGGCTGTTGCCTTGTAAGAGTTCGAGTTTTTCCTTTCTTAGTACAGCAAGAAGTTTAGGGTTTGTTGTTGCACCAAATAGTTTAGGCTCTGCTGGACTGGGTTGCCTTAGTGCAGCTCCTATGGAATAGAGAGTATTTACCTTGAGTTTTTTTGCCATATCAACCACTTGATAACATAGTTCATAGAGTCGTCGTGGGTCTGAGGGATTGAAGTCGCCTGAAAAAAATACCAGGTTTTCCTTTTGGCGGAAATGAAATTTGTAACTTGATTGTTCATATTTTATAATACCATTCTCGTAACATACTGCAGGCGGCCAAAAGGCATAGATTTCGGCAAATAATTTTGCTTTGAGTTTTTTTACAAGAAAATCCATTCCTATACCTGCAACATTTCCCATATCAGGCAGAGCCGCAATCATGATTGGGTTTTTTAGTTTCGGAAGTTTGTGGATCTTTTGGCCTAGCATCAAGTTGTGTAATTCTGTGTTTGGATAAAAACGAATCTAGGGTTTTGAGTTTATGACGGCTGAACCAAATTGTTGGATCATGGTATATTCTATAACCCCCCCTGCTAACAATAAGGCAACAACAATTCCTATCTCGATTGCCGTTTTTCGGAGTTCTATACCAAGAGGTTGTTTTTTGATTATACTCTTAATCAGTAGGAAGCTTCTGGACATACCAATTGAATATGCGACAAGTTCCATCACCCCAAAAGGGGAGAGATAAAGTACGGCCAGGGGAGGAAGTTGGGCAAGTGCTGGTGTTGTTGTGACCAAAGCATGGAATGCGACGCCCGTGGACCATGCTGCAAAAGAGCCCCAGGCTATACCGGCTCCTGGTATAAACATTGGCAGCGCAACTGATGTATTATGTGTAAAGATTCCTACTGCGTCTATGCCTTCCACTGCTTGTTGAAACTCTTTGATAAATTGTTTCGAGTCTTCCTCAGATAGATTGCTTTGTGCACCAATAGAATAAGCGGCAGAGAAAATTCCAATAAATATAAGAAACCATATTATTCTCTTTTTTTCAAACAATGATTTTGTTTTAAGCTAACACTATTTGAGGGTTGACAACTGGAACAGATTTAATTAAAAGTTGGATTATGAGACCTTGTTGAAAGAAGAGGTTTCGTCTGCCATTACTTATGCGTTAAACAAAGGGTTTCAGATTCATCCGGATGCATTTAAGATTTTAGAAAAGATTGACGTAAAAGAACTACAAAACATAATCAAGCAAATTGTGCGCGAAAAGGCAAAACAAAACCTGTTTTTGATAAACCGAAATGATCTAAAGATGTTTGTAGAATCAGAAGTTGATGAAACTGTAGAAGATAGTCATGTGATATTGTTTGATCCTACAAAAAAAGTAACTTCGGCAGAGGGGATTGTTGGTTTTACTACGCTATTCCTAGATAGATATTCAAAACTGCTTAAAATAATGATGGCTCGATCGCAATCAAAAAGACTGACTTCTATTGCAGATGTAGCATCTGGGAAGTTTCGTGATGAGACATTCATAGCTGGCTTGCTAATGGATAGAAAGATTGACCGGGATGTGACCAAGCTTGTTATTGATGACCCTACAGGGTCTATTGAGATACTTGTTTTCAATAAAGAGTTGCAGGAGAGTGCAAACTCGTTGCTTATGGACCAATTTCTTATGGCAGCCATTGCAAGTGGAAAAAATGGTGGTTTTATTGCAAGAGAGTTACTTGTACCAGATGTTCCAGAGCACATAGCTAGCCGCTCAAAAACGGAAACCTATGCTGTATTGATATCAGATCTGCATGTAGGAAGCAAATACTTTATGGAAAAAGAGTTTGCAGAATTTGTCTTGTGGCTTTCAAGCCCCGACCCGGTAGCAAGAAAGGTACGTTTCCTTTTGGTCTGTGGAGATATTGTTGATGGTATTGGTATCTTTCCTAACCAAGACAAGGAGCTTCTTTTGATGGATGTTGATGAGCAGATGGCAAAGGCGGCTCAACTTTTAGACAAAATTCCAAAACATATCAAAGTCTTCATCATTCCGGGAAACCACGATCCTGGAAGAAGGGCCCTCCCTCAACCTGCCATCCCAGAAAAACATAACATGGGTCTCTGGAATAGAGAGAATTTTTTCATGTTAGGTAATCCTTCTGTGATAGTGGTTAATGGAGTAAAGATTTTGATGTTTCACGGTCAGAGCCTTGATGATGTTGTTGGTACTACGCCAGGCCTGAGCTATGCGCAACCAGCTAGAGCAATGCGTGCTTTATTGAGAACAAGACACCTCAGTCCAATTTATGGAAAACGAACCCCCATCGCTCCAGAGCTTGAAGATTTTATGGTGATAAATGATGTTCCTGATATCTATCACTCAGGCCATATTCATGTTGTGGACCTTGAGATGTACAAGGGAACTTTAATTGTAAATTCAGGTGCCTGGCAGACGCAGACACCTTATCAGGCAAGTGTTGGCATCAATCCAACACCTGGGATTGCAGTAATTGTAAATTTGGCTACAATGAAGGTTTTTACAAAGAATTTTGTAGAAGATTCTGACTAGACTATAACAGGTCTTCCAAGGCCAGGTCTTCTTTGAATGCCTTTTTCACAGTATCGGCGTTTAATGTAAGATTGAATTTCTTGGTTCTTCCATGCATTCCTTGATGTATTATCTTGCCTGAGATAAGACCCGTCATCTCAATCTCACTTAGCATTTGGGTGACCCTTCGCTGCGTTAGTTCTTTTTGTCGTGTGATTTTACATAGATTTTTGTATGATTGATAAATTTCTCCTGTTGAATTTCCATTTGCCTTCATAACGCCCAAAATTAGCAATTTTTCGTGTAGTGGATAGGAATTAAGCGCAGTTGTTTCCTTGTCTTCTTCCATCTTCAACGATGCCTTGCGAATGTGTTCTTCTTGTACGGTGTTAGCTTGTTCACGTTCTGCAATCTCTCCTGCTATTCGTAATAGGTCAATTGCCCGTCTAGCATCTCCATGTTCTTGGCCAGACATTGCGGCACAGAGGTTTATCGCTGCTTGTTCAATGGTTTTGGGGATAAATGCGACTTTGATTCTTTCCTCTAGAATTTCTTTGATTTGTCCTACGGTGTAGTTTGTAAATACAGTTTCTTCTTCACTTAGGCTGCTTAACACTCTGGGATCTAGCCTTTCTTTGAATGTAAGGTCGTTTGAAATACCCACTAGTGTAAGTGAGCCTTTCTTTAGTCTCTCGTTTGCTCTTGTAAGTGAATAAAAGACATCTTTGCCTGTCTTTGAAACCAGCTCTGCAAGATAATCAATCTCATCTACAACAAAGACGGTGTTAAGTGAGTTTTTTTCTATTGCAGAAATAATTCGATTAAACACTTCACTAATCGACAAGCCTGTAGTTGGTAATTCTTTTTGGGATGTTAGTCCTAACTGGCGACCAAACTTTACTAATAAACCGTAGAGTGTTGTTTCCTCTTTGGAATTTGCATAGACTAGTTCTATTGGAAATGATTTTTCTTTTGCCCTTTCTTGTATTTTGTTTAACACTTTTTTTACAACTAGAGTCTTTCCAGTACCTGGTTTACCATAAACAAGTAGGTTAGATGGACGGGATTGTTTTAATAATGGAATTAGTGACTGGGTGACCTTCTTTTGTTCTTCGTCCCGATGTAAAATAACTTCTGGTATGAAAGCAAAATGCAGCACTCCTCTGTTTTTGAATAATGATTTGCCACTTACTGCGTCATTAAGTAACTTATCTATTGGGTCGGTGTAATTTGTTGTTTTGTCTGTTTTTTGTGTTGAGGATACATTCGTGTATGCTAAAGCCAATGTGATCGATCCGATCTTATTTTGGCATTTGAACGGATCCTAGAATAATTATTAACAAATCAGTGCGATCATATACACAAGTCTCTGAAAAACCCACACACCAGTGTTTCTTCTCTATCTACATAAGGACTCTATCATATAATTAGAATAACAAATTCAAATTTAATTTATTATTATTTATTTTATTTTCATAAAAAAATTTTTTTAATAAAGCTAGAGTGGAAGGAAAGGTGTGTGGGTATGGCTGGAACCATGTTAACAATCAGTGAAGTTAGTGTTAAGTTCGGCCTCCAAAAAGGCCAAAATGACCCCCCTATTTCCACTCTAGGCGTGAAGGTGGCTCTTAACATTGTTAACATGCCGGAAGATACCCCTATATTTCCACTCTAGGCGTGGATATACCACCTAATTGCATATGATGCCAAAAAACCCTGTTAAGATGTAAAAATAAGGCCTTCGTGAGTTACGCAGTGAATGTTAACAAACTGACTTGTTAACAATTCTTCTTTGATCTATTCAAGTGTTAATGTGTGAACCGGATCGATCACATTGGCTAGAAAACGAATCAGGATAGACTTGGAGGACTCGGAAGGCGCCAAGTACAACTTTAGCCTAGAAGGGAACGTCACCAGGGATAAGATGCTCAAGATATTCGAGCTAATGGATTTGATGAATATTGAAGCCGAGGAAGCAACCCAACTTGACTCTATAGGGTCCAAAATATGGAATATAATCGATAAATACCATCCAATAGGCAAGTTCACCTCATCAATGATACTTGAAAAGTTTGAGGACGAGTATGAGGAACCAATCAAACTCAGCGTGGTCTCAACCTACCTCTCTAGATTTACCACACGAGGTAGGGTGGCAAGAGAGAAACAAGGAAAAGAATGGGCATACCAGATCCTCAAAATAGCCCAAAGGGAACGAAACGCTTCCTAAGTGATTGTAGCCTTTTTTACTACTAGGCGGTCGTCATCCATTACTACTTTGACATAATCTCCCTTCTGAAGCTCCAAAAATTTTCTAAAATCTTTGGGTATTGAGATTGTTCCTGCCGAGGTTATTTTGATTAATTGTTCATATGACATATACAACACTATAAATCAATTAATTTAAGAATCTATGATAAAATAAAATTACTAATTTATGTTAATTTTTATCAAGCTTACTCTTGAAAATTATTTTAATCAACTAAAACAATGATCTAATTTTTCCCAATAGGCGTTTTCTTTTATTGTGCAGGCACAGTCTTTACCAGACCAACCCTGGCAAGACCCTTATCAGTAATTTTATAGGTAAAGGGCTTTGTCTGCATATTTCTTTCAACCAATCCTTCTTCAAAGAGTTTTTTCATCATGCGTGATGTGTGCTCCCTAGTTCTTCCAATTGTGATTTGGATGTCACGTGACGTCAAGGGCTTTTCTGTGATTAATCGCAACACATAGTCAGTCGCACTTCCAAAATTCATATTTTGCATTCTCTCCTTCTGCTTCTCTTCCTTGGTTTCCATAGCAACCTGTTGTGTTTTGTGTTCTTTAGGTCTAGATATCAATACAGGTGTGGGTTCGTCATTTTCTTTTATCAATTCTAACGAATCTAAACGAATTTTCATATCTATTAAGAGATTTTCATAATATTGTAGACGGTCTGTCAAAATTTTTGTACTCTTTGATTCCATACTTAGACGTGGTTTGATAATGTTGTAGATTACAACAACAACAAGACCTATCACAAACGAACCAAGCACACTTAAAATCACTCCTACATCTGGAATCTCTACTAACATCACCACATATGATATGACTATGTGATTTATCATCATTGAATAAATTTTTTTTACAGATTACACATTAGTGACAGACATATTTTATCACAAATTATTCAATATTGGACAATGCTCTCTAAAGTAAAATCACAACTTGCAAATACGATTTAGTAGTTCCTGTATCACCATCACGACTTCTTCCTCACGTTCTGGGAAGACATCACTGTTTTTTATCACAGAGACCTGTTCAGAGAGGCGATTTATCACATCCATATCTTCGGCACGAAGGACACCAAGGCCCCTAAGAAGGATCCATGAATAGCACAATGCTAGTAACTTATCCCTACACTGCGATACCTGCCTGTAAAATGCCCCCTTGGTGATAAAAAATTGGGAATCTGAAAGGTTCTTCCGTTTTAAAATAATTTCAATCTGTCTATCTGTAAATAATGATTTTTTTATAATTTGGTTTATAATATTATTGGAATTATCATTAGAGGGTTTGCTCAAAGCTATACAGATTTGTATAATTTGATTCAATTAAACTTTTAATGATTAGCTATCAACCAACCCATATGCAAAATGTTGAGAGCTATCTCAAAGCCTCAAGAAAGAAAAAAGGTGCTCTCCTTCTTGTTCTCATCGACTCGGAAAACTCTGGCGGACAATCTGCCTCCAAACTTGCAAAACAAGCTCAGCAGATTGGCGCGTCGGCTATCCTAGTCGGTGGTTCATCGGCAACTGATCAGCTTGCAATGAGCGAGACAGTGAGAAACATAAAAAAATCTGCCAAGATTCCCATAATCCTATTTCCAGGAAATGTAACAGGTGTAGTGCCAGGTGCTGATGCGATACTTTTTAGCTCGCTTTTGAATTCTAATAATCCATACTTTATCTCTGAAGCTCAAGCCTTGGGAGCGCAAAGCGTTCTAAAATTTGGTCTTGAACCACTTCCTACCGCATATATCATCATAGGGGAGGGGACAACGGTATGGCACGTAGGCTGTGCAAGAACCATTCCATTTGATAAACCAAATCTGGCAGCAATGTATGCATTATCAGCACAATTTATGGGAATGAGATTTGTCTACCTTGAAGCAGGTTCCGGTGCCAAATCAAATGTAAGACCTGAGATGGTAGCGGCAGTACGAAAGGTCTTCAAGGGATTTCTCATAGTAGGTGGGGGGATTAGAAATCCACAGACTGCAGGCGAGATTGTTAAAGCAGGAGCAGACGCAATAGTAATTGGGACATACATAGAGAAAGGTGGTAGCTTCAAAACCATAGCCGAAATCGTAAAAACCATCCAATCTGTAAGGAAATAACATTGTCTGAGAACTTGGCGCTAAGACTCAAAGAAGTCCCCATGCCACAAACCTACTTTGATTATTATGCCAAAATATCAAATGAGGTCTTTACGATTTTTGAAAAAGCCGCAGCGGCAAAGGCAACTTTGTCAGATTCATCTGGCATGGTAGAGCCTAAAATAGCATTTGACCTTGCAGACCGCGTCTCAAAAATGCACGATATTGATGTTACTGAAAATCTCAGAGGCCTAATCCAAAATACTACAAAGGAGCTTGCAGCACTCAAACTAGCAGAAGAAATAGCTCAAGGCAAGTATTTGGGTTCTGAAACTAGTCTTCAGGAAAAACTTGATCTTGCAGTAAGAGTGGGATTGGCAATTGTAACCGAGGGTGTGACCATCGCACCTCTGCAGGGTATAAGCGAGGTCAAGATAAAGAAGAATGCGGATGGTACAGAGTACCTATCGGTATCATTTGCAGGACCTATTCGTTCTGCAGGGGGTACAGAGGCTGCCTCTACAATGCTTATTGCAGATCATGTACGAAGAATAGCTGGGCTTGCCAAATACCAGGCAAACTCCTTTGATGATGAGACAGGGCGATTTGTTGAAGAACTACGCCTATATGAGAGAGAAGTAGGAAATTTTCAATTTCACGTTCCAGACGAGGATGTCATTACTGTAATCTCTAATCTTCCAGTAGAACTCAATGGGATAGATACCGACCTAGTTGAGATTGTCAGCCATAGAAACATGACTCGAATAAATACAAACAGGGTTCGCGGTGGTGCCCTCCGTGTACTCAACGACGGTCTTATTGGAAGATCACGCAAGTTGCTAAAACTCATTGAATTGTTTGAGCTAGATGATTGGGAATGGTTAAAGGATCTAAAAGGTGCAATTCAGACAGGCGATGAGGATGCTGCAGCGTATAGGATGAGAGAGGTCATCACAGGAAGATCTGTTCTTTCCATGCCCAAAAAGCTTGGCGGATTTAGACTTAGATATGGAAGAGCTTGCAACACGGGGTTTGCATCAGTTGGCGTACATCCAGTGGTTGCAGAAATTTTAGATCACGTGATAGCTGTGGGAACCCAGATAAAACTTGACATCCCAGGAAAAGCCTCAACTATAGCTTTTGTTGATTCACTTGATACTCCCATCGTGAGATTAACAAACGGAAATGTTGTCAAGATTAAGGATGTTGCACATGGAATTCATCTCAAACCACATATAGCGAAGATTCTACATCTTGGTGACATTCTGATAAGTTATGGAGATTTTCTTGAAAATAATGCAGAATTGGTACCTACTGGATATGTTGAAGAATTTTGGGCCCAAGAGCTAAAAGAGAAGATCACAAAATATGAACCAAATGATAATGAGCTTCTAGGTTACCTTAACAAAATTCCAGATCTTGAAGAAGCACTTGGAATTTCGCTAAACTTTGGAATTGGCCTTCATCCTCACTACCTTTACTATTGGGATCAAATTACCTTCGAGGAATTTGAAAAGATTCTAAATCCAAACAAAATAGAATCCGACTTGGTAACCTATGCAAAAGATATGAAAGAAATATTAGAAAAACTAGGCGTTCCCCATGAAGTAGCAGGAGACACACTTTTGCTAAAAGACACCGAAGCTAAAATCTTCATTTATCTACTTTTCAGAAAACCAATTCAATTAGACAAGAATCTCACAATCCCTGAAATTATATCACAATCATCTGGAATCAAAATTAGAAATAAATTCTCTACCGCTATTGGAGTAAGGGTCGGCAGGCCTGAGAAAGCCGCTCTGAGGAAAATGAAGCCACCAGTTCATACCCTATTTCCTGTTGGACCCAAAGGAGGCGCATCTCGCGACCTTGTAAAAGCGGCTAAACAACCCAATTTTTACTGTAACATATCCAACCGCTTTTGCAAGAACTGCAACCTACCATCAATTAGTATAGCCTGTTCTCGATGTAAGCAGAGGACCACAACAATTTTCATTTGTCCACGATGCCGTGATGAACTTGAAACTAACTATTGTTTCAAATGCAAGGCAAAAGCTTTAGCACATTCTTATCACGCATTTCCTCTCAATAAAGTTCTCTATGCTGCTCAGGAAAGGACTGAAATTCGAGCCCAGGAACCATTCAAGGGAGTAAAGGAGCTCATAAACCAAGATAGAGTTGCAGAGCCATTAGAGAAAGGCCTAATCAGACAAAGCCTAGGACTAAATGTCTTCAAGGATGGAACTATTAGGTTTGATGCAACAAACGCACCACTCTCGCATTTTAAACCATTATGGATAGGAACATCTCCTGAAAAACTAGTAGAACTTGGTTATACCCATGATACCAATGGAGATCCACTTGTAACTTCCAATCAATTAGTCGAGCTAAAAATCCAAGATGTCATAATCCCAAAGGAGTGTGGAGAGAGCCTAGTTCTTGTTTGTCAGTACCTAGACCGAGAACTGATAAAACTATTTGGCCACCCTCCGTTTTACAATGTTAGAAATACAACCGACTTGGTTGGGCATCTAATTATTGGCCTTGCACCTCATACATCAGTTGGCATTGTAGGAAGGATAATCGGTTATACAAACACTCAAGTCTGTCTTGGGACTGCAGTATGGCATTCGGCAAAGAGACGTGATGCAGATGGTGACGCTGATTCAATCATGCTTTTGGTGGATAGCTTGCTTAACTTCTCAAGACTCTTTCTATCCGATAGAATTGGAGGGTTGATGGATGCCCCACTGCTTGTTCAGCCAATTGTAGTTCCACAAGAAGTACAAAGGCAAGCACATAACTATGAAGTAGTAAAAACATATCCACTCTCATTCTTTGAAGCTACATTAAAAAAAGAAAAGGCAAGCGAGATAAAAGACGTCGAGATCTTAAAATCAAGGCTTGAAACAGAAAAACAATTCTTCGGATATGACTTTACACATCTCACATCAACTCTTACTACATCAAAGGCAAGAAGTGCCTATTCTACACTAGGCTCTTTATTGGAAAAGCTAGACATGCAAATTAGAACTGCTGATATCATAAACGCAGTAGATCCAAGCGAAGTAGTATCAATGGTAATGACCACACATCTACTACCAGACATCATGGGAAATTTACGAGCATATTCTGGTCAGTCATTTCGTTGTACATCTTGTGGTGCAAGCTACAGAAGGATTCCTCTTACTGGTAAATGCCTAGAATGTAATAACAAACTGATTCAAACTATGACAAGACCATCGGTGCAAAAATATCTCAAACTTGCAAGAAGAATGCTTGATAAATACAATATTGAACCATATTTACGAGGAAGAGTTCTATCTTTACTAGACGAATTGGAATTAGTATTTGGAAAAGAAGAGGGTAATCAAGCTCTACTTACAGACTATGCCTAGCGAAGTTTGACGTAGTCGTAGCCACCCATCTTGCTTTCAAAACAGAAGCGAACTTTCTGGTAGTCTTTTCTGAATTTCTTAACCTCGGCGACTATCTTCTTTTTCTCTTTCTTGTCTACAACAACCTTTTTGATGAATTCAGCAACTTGTTTCATTTCAGGCTCTTTCATTCCAAGGCGTGTTATCTCTGCAACTCCAAGTCTCATACCCCCTGGATGGAAATAGTTTCGTCCCGCCTTGATATCTCCTGGAATGAGCTGTCGGTTTACAATGATGTTTGCCTTTTCTAAATCAACTTCGATCGTACCACCATCGCCAAATGAAAGGACATTAACTACTATTTGATGTGATTTGGTAAATCCACGCTTTTCACCAAGTACTTTGAAACCAAGTGAGTTTAGAGCTTCCGCAAGGGCCTTTGCATTTTTTACGACTTGGATGGCATATTTTTTGCCAAACTCTAACATCTCTGCAAATGCGATTGCTTTTCCTGCCATGTGATGTAAGTGATGATTACTTGTCATTCCTGGAAAGGTTGCCTTTTTGATATCTTCTCCATATTTTTCAAATGAACAAATCATACCACCTTGTGGACCAAATAAAGTCTTATGAGTACTCATAGTCATTGCGTCAGCGCCTTCTCTTAATGGATCCTGGAACTGTCCACCAGCAATAAGACCAGCCACATGGGCTCCATCATAATTAACAAACATCTTGTAGCTCTTTAGAAAATCTGATAGCTCTTTTACTGGATGTGGAAACAAAAAGACAGAACCACCAAACATTGCCAACTTTGGCGTTCTACCAGTCTTTTCTAGTTCCTGTACTTTCTGCTTTGTCTTATCTACATCAATTGACATCTCTTCTGCGTCAAACGGGTAGAACTCTATGTCCAATCCGTGAACAAGACCTGCTGTACCGGAATGCTCTTTCTTACCATGCGATATGTGGCCACCAGATGGAATGGATGGCGCCAGCATAACATCTCCTGGATTTGTAAATGCAGAGTAAATTGCCAAGTTAGCTACAACGCCTGAGATTGGTCTCACATCAACGAACTCTGCTTTGAATAACTTCTTTGCAAGATCCATACATCTGAACTCAACTTTATCTATGTAGATACATCCTGCATAGACTCGTTCCCCCGGCCACCCTTCTGCATATCTATTTGCAAAGTCTGAAATTGTTGCCTCACGAACAGCAGGACTTGGAATATTTTCACTTGCAATAAGAGGAATTGAATTTGCAAACCATTCATTATGAGTCTTAAGCATTGATAGTACTTCGCTGTAAGCTACTCTTGGTGAAGAACGTGCCATGTCTTGTTCGGCCAGTTTTCCTAATTTAAAAACATCGTTCAGAACTTGAAAATTATCTGTTCTACACACCAATGATTTTCGTCCAGATAAAGACATAATAAGGGAAAATCGATCTCAAGTCAAATATGTCAATTCAAGCTTCATCCGGAGGAATTCCGGTTGTTATACTAAGAGACGGCGCTCAACAGACCAAAGGTCGAGACGCTCAAAAAAATAATATCACTGCAGCAAAACTGATTGCTGAAATAATTCACACAAGCCTAGGTCCACGGGGTATGGACAAGATGCTCGTAGATTCATTAGGCGATGTTACAATTACTAACGATGGAGCTACTATTCTAAAAGAGATTGACGTTCAGCACCCTGCCGCAAAAATGTTAGTTGAGATCTCAAAGGCAACTGATAACGAAGTAGGAGACGGAACTACATCTGCAGTAGTTCTTGCAGGCGCACTCTTGGAGAACGCAGAATCACTGATACTACAAGACGTCCATCCAACAATCATAGTTGATGGTTATAGAAAAGCTGCACACAAGACAATAGAGCTCTTGGCCAAGATTGCAGATAAGGTCTCACCAACTGACAAAGAAGTTCTCGAGAGAATAGCAAGAACCTCAATGCAGACAAAACTTGTCAGAAGAGACTCGTCTAACCTATCTGACATGGTAGTAAAAGCAGTAGTTGCAGTAGCCGAGAAGAAAGACGATGGATACACAGTAGATATTGATGACATCAAGGTAGAAAAGAAAGCAGGCGGCTCTATCAAGGATTCTGTCCTTACCAAGGGAATAATACTTGACAAGGAGGTAGTTCACAGCGGCATGCCAAAGAAGATAGACAAAGCCAAGATTGCTCTTATCAATACAGCACTTGAGATCGACAAGACAGAGTTTGATGCAAAGATAAACATATCAAACCCACAACAAATGAAATCATTTTTGGATGAAGAAAACAAAATGATCAAAAATATGGTAGACAAAGTAATCGCGTCTGGTGCAAACGTTCTGTTATGCCAAAAAGGAATTGATGACATGGCACAACACTATCTTGCAAAGGCTGGAATTCTAACCGTAAGAAGAATAAAAGAAAGTGATCTGGCAAAGCTTGCAAAAGCAACTGGCGCACGACTCGTATCTAATCTTGATGATTTGTTCGAAAAGGATCTGGGTATTGCTGAGATAGTAGAGGAAAGAAAAATAGAGACAGACAGATGGGTTTTTGTAGAAGGATGCAAACACCCCAAGGCAGTTACCATTCTTGTTAGAGGAGGTTCGCAAAGAGTAGTTGATGAGGTTGAGAGATCAGTTCACGACGCATTAATGGTTGTAAAAGATGTTATGGAGAACCCATTGATTGTGGCAGGCGGTGGTGCACCGGAGACCTATGCAGCAACCAAAATACGTGAATGGGCCAAATCACTTGAAGGACGGGAGCAACTTGCAGTTGAGAAATTTGCAGACTCTCTAGAGGTAATTCCAATTACACTTGCTGAAAATGCAGGCATGGACCCAATTGATACCTTGACATCTCTTCGCTCAAAACAACTCAAGGGAAACAAATGGACTGGTATCGATGCTATGAAAGGTCAAGTTGTAAGTATGCACTCTTCTGATATCTTTGAACCACTGTCGGTCAAGAATCAGATAATTTCATCCGCAACTGAGGCAGCATGTATGATTCTAAGAATCGATGATGTGATTGCAATTGCTAAATCTTCAGGACCTCCTGGCGGTGAAGGCGGAATGGGAGGAGGAATGGGCGGTATGGGTGGAATGGGAGGCATGGGCGGTATGGGTGGAATGCCACCCATGGACATGGAATAAAAGAATCCATTTTCCTCTCAAAAGTTTATTTGACTATCCTAGATAGGCAATCTATGCAGTTGGACAGCAGCAAAATTCTAACAGGTGGAAAATATATCTACTTGGCAGTTTTCTTTGCGTTGCTGTCTGGCGCGTTTTATCCAGTTATTACTCACACCAGCTGGGATAACGTGATAATCGGAACCTTGATTCTTTTTGTAGGTTTGGCAGGAACTGTTTCTTTATACAAAGCTGGAACTGCTGAGAAACACAAAAAGCCCTATCTTATCATAGGCTTAGCCATCACTGCGCTCGCGTTATTCCTAGTATACTTAGCAATCGGTAAAGTCTAGATGTCAAAATAGAGATAGAACTCATGTGGATGAGGTCTTATTGAGATCTCGTGATCATCAGTTCTTTCTATCTCAATAATAGTATCTATTGTTTCATTTGAAAATATTGGTGCAAGAAACTGTCTATCATTTTCAAGTTCATCTAATGCCTCTCCCAAAGTTGCGGGCAGATCCTTGATTCCTTTAGCATCACGCTGAACTTTAGTCATCTTGTAAATATCTTCATGGACTGGATCACCTGGCTCTATCTTCTTTTTGACGCCATCTAATCCCGCTGCAAGAACAGCCGCAAATACAAGATATGGGTTAGATGAAGGATCTGGTGCTCTGAACTCAAGTCTCTTTATCTTTGCATATTTTTCTCCCTTGAAATGAGCAGGAACTCTAATTATTGCAGATCTGTTACTTGCACTCCATGCAATATACACTGGCGCTTCGTATCCTGGAACAAGTCTGTGGTAAGAGTTTGTTGTAGGCGCAACTATTGCCGATAATGCTCTTGCATGATTCATGATTCCACCACAAAAGTATCTTGCAGTTTGACTTATCTCCTCTTTGTCGTCTTTGTCAAAGAATATGTTCTTGTCATCTTTCCACAAACTTACGTTTGTATGCATTCCAGAGCCTGCATCCATAGAAATCGGTTTTGGCATCATTGTGGCAACTTTGTCATATTTTTTGGCAATGTTTCTTACAACATATTTGTAGGTCTGAGCACCATCTGCAGAATTTGTTAATGTGTCATACCTTATATCGATCTCACATTGGCCTGCCGTAGCTACTTCATGATGATGGTTATCACACAAGATTCCAAAGTATTCATTGAGGACTTCAACACACTCGTTTCTATATTCTGTTAATGTATCTGCGGGAGTACTTGGGTAGTATCCTTTTTTCAAGGCCATTGGGTATCCTTTTCCTTCCTGATCCCAGGGAGCTTCTTTTGACTCTATTGAATATGACTGGCCCTTGTATGGGGTAAGAACGTCCCATGTGATCCTATCAAATACAAAGAATTCTACCTCAGGGCCCCAAAAACTTGTATCAAATCCCTGCGTCTTGAGATATTTTTCTGCCTTTTGTGCGATTCCTCTTGGATCTTTTTCCAGTCTGCCCTTATCCCATCCCCAATATACATCACAGATTAGTCTTGCAGTCTTTGAATTTGTCATCCAAGGAATTGCAGCAAATGTATTCGGATCTGGTTTGAGAATCATATCAGAGTCATCTATATTGGCAAATCCAACAATTGAAGAACCATCAAGTTTTGGAAGGCCGTCTTGCATCTGCTGGGGAGTAAAGAGGCTTGAAGAAATTGTTGTATGATGAAATCTTCCCCTCAAACCTGTAAACTGTAAATCTATGAACTTGATCTGATCGTGTTTTATCTTTGCAAAAACCTCATCAGCCGAATAAGAAACTGGTACTGGTTCCCCACCAATCACTTTATATGGCAATTTTGCACCTTGATCATAACACAAAGGAGTCTATGATTTAAGCATTGTTGGGTGTGCAAATGTCAGAAACAAAAAAGATTGATGTAAATTCATTGTATGCTGTTCTTCTTAGAGAAGCAGAGAACGATTCAGTTCAAGAGATAGATCCTAAACTCTACAATAACATAGCCGAGTTTCTTGGAAACTTGAAGAACCAAGACTATGACGGAGTGGACTCTAAGATCAAAGATTCACTTGTTAAAATAATAACAGAAATCACATCGCTTCTTTTGAAAATTAGAATTGAAAAAGCTAAAAACTCTATTGAACTTGATTATTCAAATCTACTTGATGAAGAAAGATTTATTCTAGATTCTGAAGATGAGCTTAGACTACGCAAAGACACTATTCTTTCTGCAACACTTAGCGGCAGATTAAAACTACTTGAAACAGTGGCCAGAAATCATAGATCCAGATCTGTAGTAGTGCGATTCCTCAAACCCATAGACCAGATAGTGGGAACAGATCTTCATACATATGGGCCTTTTGAGGCAGAAGATGTTGCAACTTTACCTTTTGAGAATGCAGGTGCTCTCATAGGCAAGAAAATAGCCGTAAAGATTAGCTGGGAAGACTAGAAATTAGACAAATTTCGTGAAATATCATGGATAGCGGCCCAGACCTGTCCGTTTACTTTCTTATTATATTCTATCCTGTGGCTGGTCTTCTTATCATTGAGGTAATATGCAGAGTTACCAAGAGAGCAAACTGGATTAAACTTTTGACGCAAGCTGTAATGTGTGTGGGATTTGGGATAGCATATCTTACTATACAAGCCGCTCACTGGCTAACGGCTTTTGTTTTGCTGGCATTAGCAGCAGCACTATTTTATCAAGCAAAAGTTTCAAAACTTAATCCGGAAAAAGCTCTGTACTAACTAAATTTACCAAAGACTCGTCTAATGAAGCTCTGTCTTCCCGTCCCCTTTCTTCTTTGAACCTTGGTTTCGCCAAATTTTGTCGCTCTTATCTGGTGGAGTTTAACGCATCTATGATCCTCTGGTAATCTGTGTTCTGCACAAAATTTGTCATTGCAGTAGTTGCATTGAAAAGGCAGTTCTTGCCTTTCACCACAATAGGCGCAGTCAAATTGCTCCATAATTATGATCAATTATAATCCTAAATTAGTGTTAAGGAACAATGGTACTTGTCATAATTGTAGTCATTGATTGACAAAACTTATTTACGCAAAGTGTCGTGATGAAAATGATTTCTGTATGCTAAAGAATCAGGTAGCTGTAGTAACAGGAGCAAGTAGTGGTATAGGATATGCCACAGCCTTGGCACTAGCAAAGGCAGGTGCAAAGATTGCCGCGGGAGCACGAAGAGTTGAAAGATTGGAGCAGCTAAAAAAGGAAACTGAAAAGCTTGGCGGCGAATGTATTACAATATCTTGTGACGTAACAAAACGCAACGACTGTGAAAACCTGATTAATTCTGCAGTAAAAAAATGGGGCAGACTTGACATACTAGTTAACAACGCCGGTCTCATGCCGTTAAGCTTTGTAAAAAATCTCAAGGTAGATGAGTGGGAACAGATGGTTGACGTCAACATCAAAGGTGTCTTATATTGTACTGCAGCAGCAATCCCACATTTAATTAAACAGAATTCTGGTCACATTGTAAACATCTCATCTGTTGCAGGAAGAGTAGTCTTCCCTGCTGGCAGTGTTTATTGTGCAACAAAATTTGCAGTACGAGCATTCAGTGAAGGACTAAGACAAGAACTGTCTACTCGAAACAATATTCGAGTGACAACAATAGAACCTGGAATAGTAGCTACTGAGCTTACAAATACCATAACTGACAAATCACTAGAAGCTTTTGTAAAACAGTCAAAATCAATTCAGGCCTTGCAGGCAGAAGATATTGCAAATTCAATAATCTTTGCAGTAGAATCTCCACCACACATGAATGTAAATGAGATAACAATAAGGCCGACTAGTCAAGAAAGATAGCTGTGGTGTTCTAGGATAATACCAATGAACATCATAATTTTAGGCGGAGGGTTTGGCGGTCTTGCAGCTGCAAATGAACTTAGAGAAAATCTTCCACAAGATGCACGGATTACGATAATTGATAAAAAAGACTGGTTCATGATGGACTTGGTCAAACTTTGGATTCTTAATGGTACAAGAGAGTTTGAATTTTCTAAAAGACCATTAGAAAATGTTACAAAAAAAGGCATAGAATTTATCAACGAAGAGATAACAAAGATAGATCCAAACAACAAGACAGTACGAACAAAATTCCGGCAGTTCCATTACGATTATCTTATAATAGCATTAGGTGTTGAGCTTGCACCAGAACAGATTCCAGGCCTTACAGACAATGGGCTAGTTTTGTATGAACTAACGGACGTCCCAAAAATTCGTGATACAGTACGCAAAATGAAATCAGGTAAGATTGCAATGGCCATCATGGGCCTTCCTTACAAGTGCCCTCCGGCTCCATACGAAGCAGCTCTTCTCATAAGATCCATTCTTGAGGAGACTGGAACAAGCGATTCTGTTCAAATTGACTTTTACAGTCCAACCCCCATCACGCTTCCTGCAGGAGGCCCTCAGGTAAGTGAAGAGATTTTACAAATTCTACAATCAAAGAAGATAGAATTTCATGGCAATCACAAAACAATTGCTGTGGAATCAAAAAAGGTGAAATTTGAAAATGGTGAAGCAAATTTTGATGTTCTAATAGCAATTCCTCCACATAAAGTCCCAACAGTAGTAGTTGAATCAGGATTTGCACAAAATGGAAAATTCATAGAAGTAGACAGAACCTGCAAAACAAGTTATGACCATGTATACGCTATAGGAGATGTAAACCAGATAATGGTAACAGACAAGATAGCAGTACCAAAGGCAGGGATATTTGCAGAAGGCGAAGGGGTTACAGTAGCAAGAAATATCATAGCACAGATAAAGAAAGAACAGGAAAATGCAAGCTTTGATGGAAAGGGTGGGTGCTTTTTGGAAACAGGTAAGCGAATTGCTGGATACCTTCAAGTTGACATGTTTGCAAGTCCAACTCCATTAACTCAACTTCAATCACCATCCCAAGATTATTTTTCTGAAAAGGAAAAGTTTGAGAGAGAAAGACTAGAAAAGTGGCTCTAGTTTTCAATATTATAGTTCTTGCTAAGAATCTAATCCCACAATTTAATAATTTCAACAATAGCCAGCAACTTGAGGGGCCGTTGTCTAGCTTGGTTATGATTCTAGCCTGGGGTGCTAGAGGTCGTGGGTTCAACTCCCACCGGCCCCATTACTAATGAATTCTGCCAGAGTTTGTCATAATTTTCAATCTTGTTGCTAATGTTGAATTGTCAAGCCGTCTTTTGTAGAAATATTACCTATGCCTAACATGGGAAAAAGAAGTTTTACCATAGACCTCGGCAATGAGAAGATCGAGGTAGAAGGGCATCAGCACAAAAACGTAGCAATCAAGTATCTCATGAAAAGGCGAAGATCACTTCTGATGACCAGAGACAAAGACAAGGTCGAAAGACTGTTTGAAGCAGTACCAAAAACAATTTCAATAGTGGGAGGCCATCTTACCAAAACATACAAGGTAAACTGGGAACGAGAGGGTACTACTGAATTCGAAGGCTCTAGGTTCGTTTTTACCCTGACTGATCTTTCTGAGAATACTGTACCAGAACTTACCCACTAACCCTGAATTTTTGTCTGCTGTAGATCTTTTGATTCTATATTGCAAAACTAGATTTATCTATGACAATTGCAATACTAAATGGAAATGAAAATCGAAGAAGTACTAACAGTTGACAAGAAACTTGTCAAATCCGCAAATGAATCTGAAGCAAAGACAATTTTAAACAATAATCGTAAATTCGTACATCCAGTTGTCTTGTCTCCTGGTTCAGCAAAACCAAAGGTTGGCACAGGCTGGAGCATGGGCGAGATCCTATCAGCTGGACTGACCAGAAAACAGATGAAAAAATTACATCTTAGAATTGACAAGTTCAGAAGAACTATTCATGAGGACAACGTAGCGATTCTCAAGAAAATCAAACCAAGCAAATAATCCAACTCATCCAATCTTATCAAATTTTTTCAAACTCTTCCAGAGGTACCATGTAGCTATACTTCGGTATGGTCTCCATCTTTCACCAAGTTTTTCAACCTCTTTTGGTTTTGGAAGTTCAGTCAAGGAAAAAGCCATCTGTACTCCTTTTCTTAACCCTAGATCATGAACTGGTAAGACATCTTGTCTTCCAAGAGAGAAAATAAGAAACATTTCGGCAGTCCATCTTCCTATGCCCTTGACTTGGGTAAGATGCTCAATTACTTCATCATCACTCATCTTTGGTAATGATTTCATGTCCAGTCTACCTTCTTCGATATTTCTTGCCAAATCCTTTAGGTAGTCAATCTTCATGCCAGATAACCCTGCTTTGCGAAGCTTTGATTTTCTTGTGGAAAGAATTTGTGCTGTAGTTGGAAACCTTGGATAGAGCTTTCTGAACCTTCGAAATATTGCCTCAGCTGCGTTGGTAGCAAGCTGCTGCGATATTATAGATTCTACAAGAACTGCAAAATGCTGGGTTCTTTTCTTTAAGGAATAATCTCCAACCTTATCAATGATTTCACCTAATATTGGATCCTTTCGCAGTAATTCCACTCCATCATATTGAATCATCTCAGCTTGGCTCTGGATGTATAGTTATTATCGCGTTTTTAATTTGATTTTTGATTTTCCCTTCTATTTCAGTTACTATATCATGAACTTCATCTATTGTAAGATTTTTCTCAAATGAGCAGTCAATGTCTACCTTGAAGATATCCTGAAGCTGGAATGTTATAACTCGGCCAGTTTTTTTTACTTTGGGATATTCTTTGATAATATTAGCTACCTGTTCTTCTATCGTAAGGTCTTCAACGGGAATGATCTTTGGGATTGAGACATATGGTTCTAGATGAATCGTAATATGATTCACATTTGAAACTGATTTTCTAATCTGATTCTCAATCTCATCTGAGACCTTATGTGCATTCTCAAGTGACATGTTTCTGTCAACCATTACATGTAAGCTTATGAATAGTCCCTCTTTTGTTGTTGAAGAGCTGATGTTGTGTATTCCTTCTACTCCCTTTACAGCAGAAGACACATTATTTATGATATAATCAACTGGAACGTCTTTCCACGTTGGTTCAAAGTGAATAGTCACCCTAGAATTTGCAATTGTATTTTTGATGTTCTTTTCTACATTGGCACTAATTTTATGCGCCTCTTCAAAACTTGAAGCACCGCTTAATGATATTCTAACATCGGCAAAAATATCGCTGCCAGACCTTCGCATCTGAACCGACTCTGTCTTCATAACACCTTCTGTGCCATTTACAGCATCATGGACCTTTCTGACCATGCTTTCAGGAACAGCATCTGTAAGCTCAAGCCCTGCTCTGTGGATCAGCTTCAAACTAAGCGCAGCAAGAAGACCTCCCAAGATTAATGCGGCAATAAAATCTCCTTGATAGAATCCCATGATTACAAGTACTATGCCTGCAAGAGCAACGGAAGTAGAACCAATGTCCATAAAGGCATGGTAAAAGTCAACTCTGAGCGCAGAACCATCAGTCTTTTTTAACGCCTTTCTTAGGATCACCACTCTGATTGCATCTGTACATAGAGTGTAAACTGCCGCACCTATTGCAAGCATACCTGGCAATACGGCTGGTCGCGGCTCGTACAGCCTTGAAACTGATTCGTAGATAAAAAAGCAGGCTATAATGAGAATTATTATTCCGCCTATGAAGCTCCCCATAGTTTCTATTTTTCCATGACCATAGGTGTGTTCTCTGTCAGGTGGTTTTGCTGCCCATCTTGCTGCAACCAAAAGAATTGCAGTAACTATAGAATCTAGCACCGCATGTATACTATCTGTAATAAGCGCAAGACTGTTTGAAAAAATTCCAATGAAAAATTCTACCGCAAATGCAGAAATAATTAGCACTAAAGAAAGTCTCAGCGCATTTGTTTTGATATCTTGTAAGCTCAAATCTTATGCAACCCCAAAATTTTCAAGACCACATCAAAGTTCTTCCTTGACTGATCATGCTTGTATTTCTTCAGAGAAGCAATCAGCTTTTTCCTATCAGGTACCCTTATGATTTTTTTAACAAGATTGGCAAGACCTGAACCTATGAAGATTGATTGTGTAGCTGAGGTAACATTAGAAGTTCGTCTATTTGTACTTGCACTTTCAAAATCAATTATGCAAGGAGAATTTCCTACTATAACATGCTTATGTATGTAGCTTAATTCCCCGTGATCAAGTCTAATTCTGTCAAGATCGTAGCAATCATCAAGAACCTTTCTTACCGTAGCTTTGAGCTTTGCGGCACTACCCTTGCCCTTTAGCTCCTTTACCCAATCGATTATCTTTTTCCCTTCTACATATTCCATTATTATGAAATTCTTGCTGCTATCGATTAGCTTTGGACCAACATTTACTTGGTTTGCCAGCTTTAGAAGTTTTGCTTCGTTGCCCATCTCTGACCTACTAGAGTCTATTCGGCGAATTTTCAGGGCTACCTCTTTTTTGCCTTTTCTTGATAATACCACTACGCCCACGTAGCCTTTGCCTAGTACAGCAATATTGTTCAGAGTAGTCTTGCCTTCAAACGAGACAGTTTTAATTCCAAGT
>MNFB01000023.1 GCA_001917995.1 Thaumarchaeota archaeon 13_1_40CM_4_38_7
CATAGACCAAATTGCCAAAGAAGCTGCAGACAGAGCTAATGACAATGTTGATGCGGTTTACATTAGTTGGGACATAGACACATTTGATCCCGCATACGCCCCAGGAACTGGAGAGCCAGAACCCAACGGACTTACCTCTCGGGAAGGAATGAGATTGATGAGGTTATTATCAACCTCATTTGATCCCGGCAAGTTTGCTTTTGACTTGGTAGAAGTAGCCCCAAACTACGACGTAAGCGATGGCAACTCCTACAATGGTGGCATCACTTCTGGCCTTGCAAACCGTTTGATAGTGGAGCTCCTAGCTGGACTGTCCCTTACAAAGAAAGGTCTAATGGAGGGCACTCCAGTAAGACCCAGATCCTATCGTGGCAAGGGAAACACTTACAGCTTCGGTCACCCCAAGGCCAAGATTCCAAAAAGAAATTGATTAGAATCGATGCCCTGATGGAGGGAGAGCCAGACGTTCCTCCCTCTACCAAACTGTATGAATTCAAAGATGAGGATGAGGCAATTTTTCGTAATGTTATAGAAATGGTAAAAGACAAACTCTCCAGAAATTTGAAATTAAATACACATGAAGCTTTGTTAGTCTTTTGTGCTTATATAGTAAGTGAAATTCGTTCGGGAAAATCAGAATCACAAATAATAGATAATTCGTCAAAAATTTTGACAAGAGATAATGTTTTGTTCGGAGTTCCGGAAACCTTAAGACAAATTACGTTCAATATTACTGTAGATAATTTGCCAAAAAAGATAATCCGATTCATTGAACCAGTTCCAACTGCGAATTACATAATGGTAGATCCACGAGCAATTAGGGTAACCAATTGTGAAAAGCAATCGTAAAAAGATCTTTGAAAAAATCTGGACTACAATAGCAATTGTAATTATCTCTGGACTATCTGGAAAAGCTAATTCTTTCGGACTTGATGACCAGAAGAAAGAATAATCTGATATGAATTTGAAAGAGACATGCTGGCGCAACCTCAATCATCTTTTGCAGCACCTCTTTGGTGTACGGTCTATTTTAGTTCCATGAATGGGTAGGCGGGTCTAGTGGGATTTGAACCCACGGCATAGGGATTTCCCCGAAAGATCATAAGAGTCCCTCGCTCTACCTGGCTGAGCCATAGACCCGTAAAATAGCAAACAGAAAGTTCGTTATTTAAACTTGAGTCAAAAAGAAAGTGAGCTAGTTTTTGATTGTCTCGATTTGGGAATATTTCTCAAGTATTTTTGCTAACACTGTAGAAACTGGAGCGTTATTCATTTTTTCCTTTTCTACCAAAAGTTTTCTGTACGCATCAAGTGTAATATACACTGGGATTGAACCATTTCCTTCTAGTAATCCTCGCACTCTATACAGAGCAGTTTCCATTCCTTTTTCTGCGGTCTTGGCAAATTTTATTTTGTTTAAAATTCCACCTAATGGACCAAATGGCATTTCATAGTTTACTGTCATGGTAACACGAGTTAACTTCTCAGCCACCTCTTGAAATCCGACTGAAATTTCCCATTTTTTAAATGGTCCTTTTATCATTTTGGCCGCAATTTTTTGTTCTGGTATGTATTCTGTTGTTTCGCAATCCCATTCTAGTCTTTTGCCATCAAAGTCACCAATCACTCGGAAAGTTGTGCCTACACCCATTCCGGCTTTTATATCCATGGGAACTATTGTCATTCCTACGCGCTCTTCAAATTGGTCAGAAATGTGTTCTGGCCTTGCAAAATATGTGAAAACATTTACAGTTTTTTCTTTGATGTCAATTGTTTTGCTAACAATAGTCATACATTGGCCATACTTTTCGGACTTGATTTAAAGCTTTTGCTAATTTTCAGGGATCGAATAGTTGTAATAATATATTAAAGAAAAACCATTACAAGTCAATGATTAATTTACATTTATCATTTTTTTTGGCAATTGGGCTATTGTTATTTCCTGCAATTAATTATGCCAGTGCTCATGAGAATCTTAATTCTGGTGATGAAACCTTGGGAAACTATGAAGTTCAAATTGCTACTGATCCAGAGATACCATCTGCTAATCAACCCTTCAAATTAACCTTCAGAGTATTGAATCACCAATCATCTTCCAATATTCTAAATTCGTTGAATACTCAAGTAAGTGAGGTTGACCACTTTAGAATGGGCGTACGAATTTACTATAATGATAATCTTGTTGGTACAGTTCCTGTACAAAGCTTTGATGGAGGAGAATGGTCCACATCATATGTATTTCATGAGTCAGGAAACCACATCGTTAATGTTGATCTGTATGATGTAGGACCAAATGGTAAAACGTTAACGTATACCTTCAATGTCAGTGTTTTAAACATATTTGGTCCGATGTTCCAATACATAATTTCAGCTGGTGGTATTGGGTGCTTTGTGATATTGGGCTGGATACTAGTAACCAGAAAGAAAGTAAAATCTAAGCACTAGTTTTAATCGTTGCCCCGTGAGACAATCTAAATGCAAAGATTACTGTAAGTAAAGTCATAGCAAACAATAGTATTCCTACACCATTATGAATTGCGACTATTACGGCATGAAGTTTTGTATCAATCACTATTGCGCCAAGAGCAATCTGTGATACGGCAAAAACTCCTGCCAAAGTTCCTGTTATTCTAATTTTTGTGTGCGAACCCTGTACTTTCCAGCTAGCTATGGCAGTAGCTACAATCAAAACTCCTGTAGACGCTGCAATCAACCTGTGAATCCACTCTGTTAGATATTCTTCTGATGGAAGAATTCCACTAGGGCATAGGGGCCAGTCTGGACATGATAATCCTTGTCCACTTGCTTGAAGATATCCACCGATGAACATTAGTGAATACAAAACTACGAGGGACGACAGAGCTAGATATTTGAAATACATCATTACTCGACTATAAAGTTCCCATCCATTCCAAGTGCTGCATGCCCTGGAACTGTACAAATGTAATGATAAGTTCCTGAAGCACCAGCTACAAACGTAACATCGCCTGATTCATTTGGTTTTAGTGGATTGTCTGGACTCTTGATTGCTGAGTTCCACAATATTGCAGACGAGTTGTCTGGATCTACCACTACACCAAATGAATGGAATGATTTACTATCATTTTTGATGTGAATTGTAACAGTGTCACCTGATTTGACTTTGATATCAGGGTTGTGACCTGTTTGTCCTGGTAATGCGTTAAATGCATATTGTTTAAAGTCAGAGCTCATAACAAAGCTGAGTGTAAATTCTACTTTGTTTCCTGTCGGTTTCACTTCTGCACTAGATGGTTGTTCTGCTCCACCAGATGGAGCAACCTCTATCTTTCCTTCCATCCCAAGTTCTCTATGACCTGGAACTGCACAAATGTAATAGTACTCACCTGGCTGAGAAGGTACAAATGTTGCCTGACCTGATGCACCAGGTTTCATTGGATTGTCTGCAGTGCCTATAGTGGTTCCCTCAATTGCCGGGCCTGGTCCTTCCTTCGAGTCCGTAACTGCAAACGCATGGAATGATTTGCCTCCATTTGTTACATCAAAGACAAGCTTGTCTCCTGCATTTGCGTGAATCTCCGGATTATTATCGGGTCCTGATATAGCATTAAATGCATATGTCTTAAAATCAGATGATTCTACGAATTTTAGTGACACGTTTATTGTTTTCCCACCAGGTGGCGGCGGAGGTGGTGGTTGACCACCGGGTGTTATAAGTCCCTCCTGAATCTTTCCTGCCATTGGAAGGTACGAGTTCCAGTAATCATAATGAGTGAAAAAAATTACGGCTCCGACGACCTGAATTCCTATGATAATTGCAAGCATTTTAGCCAATCTTCTAGGGGATGTCCTGGGGATTGGCTCTTCGTGTTCATTATGGCTCATATCAATATCCTGTGTGATGGGTTGGGTTCTTTGCTTGGTATGGATAATAGTATTTTCCGCCTAGTCCAAATGGATCGTCCATGTTTGCTTCTTTGCCCTTTGCAACACTGTATATCAAATTGGCCAAGAAGAATACAAATGAACCACCTAGTATCCACGCACCAACAGTTGCAATCTGGTTTAGTTCTACCCAAGATGTGTATTCTGCTGGATAATCGTAAATTCTTCTTGCCATGCCTTCAAGCCCAAGCAAATGTTGTGTGAAAAATACTTGAACTGTTCCCCACATCATTCCTACGAAATGAATGTTTGCAAGCTTTTCACTGTACATTCTTCCAGTGATAAATGGGAACATGTAGTACGCCATGGCAACAAATCCAAATGCAATTGTACCTGTCAAGAACAAGTGCATGTGTCCTACT
Source organism: Thaumarchaeota archaeon 13_1_40CM_4_38_7 (assembly GCA_001917995.1). Lineage (GTDB taxonomy): Archaea > Thermoproteota > Nitrososphaeria > Nitrososphaerales > Nitrosopumilaceae > Nitrosotalea. The sequence goes on from MNFB01000023.1 coordinate 4,287, forward strand.
ACCCAGTAAGTTCCATGAGTGATAAAGTCAAGCGGCATCGCTGAGTTTAAAACACCGCCTGCGCCGGCAGAGAAGAACAGAGCAATTCCACCAACTGCAAATTTCATCGGTGCAGCAAATCTAATTCTACCTCCCCACATTGTAGCTAGGAAATTGAATACATGCATGCCAGATGCTGGTACTGCAGCCAAAGTTCCAATCATAAATACCACCTTTGTTGTAAAATCCATTCCTGTAGAGTACATGTGATGACCCCAAGAAGCAAAACCAATCAATCCAAGCATTACAAACGCAAAGATTCCACTTGCCTGACTGAACAATGGTTTTCTTGAGAATCTTGGAATCAATTCATACATCATTCCAATTGCTGGTAGCAGGAAGATGTATACTTCTGGATGGAATGTGAACCAGAACAAGTGAAGATATGCAATTGGATCTCCACCTGCCGAAGGATTGAAGAAACCTGAAACTCCAAGTCTGTCTGTAAGTAACATAATAAGCGAAGCAGCATACGAAGGCATGGCAACAAGTGTCATCAAAGAAACAGTAAGTATTGACCACGCAAAGAGCGGAACTTGGCGCAGTGGAAGGTCGGGGTGTTTGCATTTGAGTATGGTTACGACAAAGTTAATCGATGACAATATAGACGATATACCAAGTATCTTCAATCCAAATATCATCATATCAGCAGCAGGTCCTGGCGCTCTGATAACTGAATATGGCGCATATGAAACCCACGAAGTATCCGAAAATCCAAGCCAAAGCAGTGCTCCTCCAATTGGGTTCATCCAAAATGCTACAGCATTCAGTTTTGGATACGCCATGTCTTTGTATCTTACCATTATTGGAACCAGATAATTTCCAATGCCAGCTGCAAATGGAAGGGCAAACAAGAAAAGCATCGTAAGGCCATGAACCGTAAATATTCTGTTAAATGTTGCAGGATCCGAAATGAGAATTCCTTGACCTGGGAAGAACAAATGTGTTCTTATCATAAGAGCCAAGACTCCTGCCATAAACAAAAATGCAAGACCTGTTATGGTATAAAGCAGAGCCACATCTGTGTGATGTGTTGAAAACATTATTTGCCAAACTGGGCGAGGTTTTCTAAGCTCTAATACCATGTAACTCCCTCTATATTTTCAAATGTTTTTAATGGACATAAAATGTTTTTGTTCATTATCAAGACTTGCTCTCCTCTACTACTAGTGTACCCCTCATCTGATAGTGTCCAATACCACAATATTCCCTGCATTGGATTGGAAATTCTCCAGTCTGTTCTGGTGAAAACCATGCGTGGTTTACATGACCTGGAACTGCATCTTCGAACACTACGTAATCAGGAATGTTAAACGAGTGCATCACATCTTTTGCATAGATCTCAAATTTGTATGCGTGACCTTTTTGGAGATGTAGTGTAATCTTTTCCTTTGTTCCATCTGGATGCTCAAAGCTCCAGAACCATTGTTGCCCTGTTACCTTGATAGTTTCAGCATCAGCAGGAATTTCTTCCACTGCTTTTTGAACTATCCAAGAGTCTACACCAACATAGAATAATATTGCAATAACTATACCGACAAATACCCACTCGGCTGTATCGTGACCCATCTAATGTCCTCCTTCTTCATATGTTCCCGTTGTAGGATCATCAAATTTTTCCCATCTTGTGGGAGTTTTATTCTTTGGATTTGACTCACGGAATCTCCAGACAAGCCAAATCATTGTACCAGATACAATAGCACCAACTACAAATGCGGCTGTTGTCATCCTAAAGAACTCGTTCCAAACCTCTGCTCTCAAGTTTATGTATTGTTTTTCTGAGGTTTTCTGCCCCAACTGAGCATTTGCAAAGTGTATTTGCGGAAAGAGAGCCAAAACAACTAGTGTAACAACTGAGACAACAATGATAGTCTTCATTTGCTGATTTGACGTGGTCCCCATTTTCTATTTAAGCGTTTTGAAGATTGTCATGATCGATAGATATTTCTAAATGAAATTTTGATTAGTTTTTCACTTAAGCTTGATGTTTATGAAAGTATGATTCTAATTTTTAGAATAACTTACGTTATCTGATTTTTTTTAAAAAAAGGAAAAAAAGGGAAAGTTAGATTTTGTTTTCTGTACTAGTCTATGCTACGTTGATTGTCGTACTCAGCGGTGGCGACAGTGCGTTTGGATTATCAATGCTCTGCCATACAAAGATTTGAGCAGTGTATGTGCCAGTAGCAGTTGGAGTCCATGACTGTGCCGGGTTGAGTGATTGACCTGCAGTTAGTGTACCTGTGATCCAAGATAGTGATACCGTTACTCCGTTGCTGTCCTGTACTTGTACAAGATATGCAAATGGCTGATCTCTGTCCTGACCGTTTGTCAAGTCAGCAGTGATTTGTATCTGCTGTCCTGATTTTACAGTGCCAGTTATTGCGTTACCAAATGAATCCACGATTCTTGGGTTAGCTGCCGGTGCTCTTTCAAGCGGTGGCACTATTGTTCCAATGAATGTGGTACTTGTTAGACGTAGTTGATCAGCTGGTGTGTATGGAGCAGGTAATGTCCTGTCTTTATACTCACCTGTTACGGTGTCTCCTTCAGCGACATGCAGTCTGTTTCCAGATGACTGGAAGTTGGTTGTAAAGTACGCAGTACCTTGGAAGATACCAGTTGCTTCACCTGTCTCTGTCATGGTAAGTTTGATACCACCTGAATCAGAGTCAGACCATACGCTGGTGTCGAACTTGTCGACTGCCTTTGGATTTAAGTTCATGTCTGGGTCAACAATCTGTAATACTCCTTGACCATTTGCTGGGTATGATGCCTCTAGCCACTTGATCTCACCAATGTTCCATCGTATCAGTGCAGAACCAGTAACAGTTTGGTCTTTTGTAAACTCAAATGATACTGATACACCGTCCGAGTCTTCAGCTGGTATGAATCCATCTGTTGGACCATTGCCTGATGTCACACCTGGCACGCCTGTTGGTTCTGTACCAGAACCATCAACACCGCCTGGTGCCTTGAGATTCTCATCACCTGTTAAGATGACGTATCCAGTGAAGATGCCTGTATCGACTCCAGTCTCAACTAGTTTGTAGTTGTTGATGCTGTTTCCTCTTGTTGATATGGTGACTTGATTGTCACGGTTATCACCAATGGTATCGATAAGGTTTGGATCAAAGTTGTGATCTGGTGCTACTACTGTAGTGTAAACACGGTCAGTCCATGTGTATACCTTCTGGTCTAGTTCAACTGTAGCTCCGAAGTTAGACGTGTAAATGGTAAGATGGATGTCTTGATCGTTCTTACCTACAGTCTTGGAACCAGCTGGACCCCAGTCTGTATATTCTAGATGGATCTGTTCTCCTCGTTCAAGTAGTGTTGAACCAAGTTTCTTTGGAATCTTGATTACTGCTTGGAAGATACCAGTGTCTTTGCCTGTCTCTACAAGTGTTGATGGTTTTGGATCAAATGCTGCTAATTCAGAGACCGTTGGGTTGTTTAGATTTGGACCCATTGTTCCCTTGAATGCATGTGAATCCCACTCTATCAAGTCAAGTGAGGCAGCTTCTGCAGTCTGTGAATCACGGTTCAAGTCTGGCTCTACTAGAGTCAGTATCATGTCTGAACCTATGATGTATACGGACTTGTCAGATTGTAGTACACCGTTTCTAAGATCAAATGTTGAAGAGTCTGTGACTGTTTGTTGGTGACCTGATGCATCGTTGAGATCAAGGTATGTTACTGTCATAACATCACCCTGTCTTACACAAAAGTTACCAGTTGGGGCTACAACGTTGAATCTGAACAGTTGACTTCCAAAGAATCCTGATGAGCCGTTGGTGGCCTGCCAGTTGTTTACTGCCGGACAGTCACCGCCTTCTGGACCATCAGTGAGTTTTATTGGCAAGTCAGCTTGGAAGATTCCAGCATCTGGAGCAATCTCAATCATTGGACCGAGTTCTCTTGCTCCTGCCCATACTGCATTGTTTTGTGCAGGTAGTGTTGTAGAACCGAGTCTAAGTATCGTACCGGTAGCAGAGGCTCCAGCGCCAGCTGTTGCCAATAACATTGAGTTTCCTTGGCGTGCTATCTGTACAGCTACTGGACCATGTGTTCCATCAAATCCAGCGGTTGCAATCTTGTCAGTACCAACTGCTGATGTATCAAAGTCACGATCATTTACTCTGATGTGAACTACGACATCGCCGGTTTGTACTACATTACCAGGTTGCAGTCCTCCGCCTGTATTTGATTCAGTTACGTCCCTGTGTAATGGGAACACACCGTTTAGAAATGTTGTAGCTGGACCTGTTGTGTCAAAGTCGGTAGTTCCTGCTGCACCTACAGAACCAAATGGTACTGGGTAGACAGACTTGTCGAACTTGACTGAACCAGTGTTGCCTCTGATGCCTGCATTGTCTGAGACCTCAACCAGTTTGCTTGAATCATCTCTAAAGTCAACATAGTTGACCTTGACGTTCTGGCCTACTGTTGAGATTGGAAGAGCAGACTGTTTGTTGTCACATAATTGATCTGGGATCTCAAAGGTACCTTGGAAGATGCCTGTTGATGGACCGGTCTCAACTAGTGAAAAGCCAGTAGCAGATAAGCTTGTGGCAAATCCGCCTGCAGTGTTTGCATTGCCTTCTGTTGCAAAGCATGCAACGGTGTGGTGAGTGTCACCTGGTATGATAGAGTTAGACCATCTTGCGTTTTGCTGACCAAATTGTATATCTAAGAGTCTACCAACGGCAGTACCATCAGAATATTTTCCGAGGCCTGTCTTGCCAATGGTATCTACTGCAACATCTTGTGTTACAAGTAGACCGCCAGCGTTTGGAACATTTGTGTAGATATCTATAAGGTCATTATCGACGTTAAGGTCTAGGTCATTTAGTGTTATAGTCACAGTGTCTGCAATCTTGTATGTCTTGGAATCAAATGATACAACGCCAGTGTGTGTTGTGATATCTTGCTGTGCAGATATTTGTGTGTCAACACCGTCGTAACCAAGGTCTAGATAAGTAGCCTGTGGAGCACGAGCGTCTGCCCGGAGCATGTCTTGAATCGCAACAAATTTCACATCGTGGTTGACTGTTCTCAGTGTACTGTAGGTGTTAGGATCAAAGATGTTAAGCTGGTTGAGCATTACATACTGGCTTGTGCCAGTAAATGTAGAGGTGTTGTCACCTGACTCTTCAAGCTCCCATCTATAGATGCCATTGTTGACTCTTTGGTCAGTTGAAAGACCGTCACTCTTGATACCAACTGAGAAGAAGTCAGCTACTACTGGCTGTCCTAGAGTTGTTGGCTTTACGCTACCGCCTGTTATATCAAATGTGAATAGCAACCCAATATTTGCAGTGTTTGGAATTTTGCCAAATGCATTACCAAATGCGTTGTTAATCGCTGTACCGTTAGCAACCAGCGCCGATGTGACGTTGAGGTTGATAAAGTCTTGTAGCGATGTAGAGTTGGCAAGTGAAAATGCCGCTGCAGTATTAAATCCGCTACCTACATTGAGGTTGGCTGGATTACCTGATGTTGTATATACTAGGAATGTATGAACACCTGTGATTGAACCTGTACCTCCGGTACCAGTTAATGAACCAAGTGATCTGAGATCATAATTCAAGAAGTTGAAGCCTTTGAATTTCTCCGCGTTGCCTCCATTAGCATTGTGCACAGTGTTTTTGAGTTTTGCCATTGTAGTCTTGAGATCTACAAAGAGAGCACCTGTGTTGTCCAGTACTATTTGGCTTGTTCCATTGAAGATTGGTCTTGAACTAAATCCTTCATCCTGTGCAATATTGATAGTGGTATTTGCTGTACCAACTGCAGCTATTGTACGGTTACCTGAAGGATAGGCTTGAGTAAATGCGCCAAGTGTATCTATGTAGGTAGCATTTTCTCCGCCACCAGTGTTCAATGAGAATGGAGTTCCAATCTTCATTGTGGTAAGTCTTGCAACTGTTGGAATCTCTAGGTCGAGGTGTTCTGTAGTCTTGCTGTTCTTGTTTGCGTCAGGATCAGTCAAGATTATAGGAGTTCTTTGTCCGGATGCCCATGTGTTTGTTGAATTAGTGCAACAAAGCGTAGCGAATACAAATCCTCCTACGATGCTATGTGAAATGTCATTGTATCTGAACGAAGCTGATTGATCTCGGATAACATTGGAGTCAAGTGTTACGATATCTGATTTCTTTCCACCATCCCAGTTTCCAAGTGTGCCAGTATTGACACCACCTGTTTCAATGAGGGTAATTGGCTCAGAGTTTAAACTAATTGATTGAGTTCTAACTTGAGCTGGATTACCTCTTCCTGGAGTGAGGATTTGTTTACCGTTTGACTGGAAGTCTATGACTCTGGTTGTGGAAGTCGCTGGATTAACAGTCAATTTGCCGTTGTGGTTAAACATGAAACTGGAAAGGAGTGGGATAAGATTCGACATTCCTGCAGTTCCATCTGCATCGACAACTCCGTTTCTGTCAAATGCCTGATAGTACAGAGTACTATTTGTGGTATTTGCGCCCCATGTCCAAGAGTCTTCTTCCGTTGGGTCAATGTTAAGCTGTGGATCATTCATGGTAATGAATACTTGAGTATTCTTTGAATATTTTTCTCTATCTGCACTAGTGCTGATAAGCTCCACTGGAATCCTATCGAAGGTCAGTGTAACTGATTGTACACCACCTGCCTTTTGATATTGCACTGTTACTTTAGATGGAAGTGATGAAAAGTCATAGAATTGGATTACTGGCCATGCAGCTACTAGATCTGCATTGGCAGCATAACCCGCTGCTGCTGTGTTAAGAGTCTTATTTTCTCTTACCACATGTTCCTGGACAGTACCACTTGCTGGAGCCGTACATACATTGGAAAGTGCTCCCACAGGGACTGGAGTTGCTGTGGTGGAGAGACCCACTGCGCCAGTTTCGTCTTGAGCAGTAGCGAATCCTTTGGTTTCTGCACCAAAGTCAACACCACCTATTGTTCCTGTCCCACAAAGGCCACCAAAGTTCAGTCCCTTTGCTGGGACTGGTGCGGTGTTACTTGCGCGTTCTGCTTGATTTCTGTCAGCAAAGTATGCATACCAATTACCGTCTGTGTTCTGTGCCATTCTCAGTTTCTTACCGTTGACAGTTACAGTAGGTTCACCATATTTCTGATCTAATCTGTTGATATCAGGATCAGATACTATGACTTGAACTACTTGTGGACCTGCAAAGTAATTGTTGAACTGGGAACTTTCGGCAGAGACAAACAAGTTTGCGTTTGTTGCAGCATGTGCTGCTGGTATTGCGTTTGGCAATACGAAAGCAGCAGTGCTGGTTAGAAGTATTATTAATAATGATAGACTAGTTATTTTACGTAATATGTTGTTGTACATAGTTATTGTAATTTTTGCAAGATTTATGATATATAAGCATAATGGACAATTTGTTCACTCTTTGGTATAATGTCATTTTATTTTGATTTTGAGGATAGATTTTATGAATATTTCACATCTCATCATTCTAGGATTTGTAATATGAGTCCTTTTTTGTAGATCTATGTAAATCTCTTGAGGTTCCAAGTATTACACACAAATTCTCCACTGGCAGCACATATATCTCATGAGAACAAGGCTTTCACGATTATTTTATTCAAAGTTGGTTATTTGTAAGACTTGAAAGGGTTGGCGTTGCCTGTATTCCAAAATAACATTATAAGGGAACCAAAATCAAGATTGAGCGCCCGGCAGCCCGGTAGAGGAAATTTCCGCCGACTGTAGCGGTCAAGCATAGGGGCCTTTGGAGCCCTTGACCCCAGTTCGAATCTGGGCCGGGCTACTTTAGATATAATGCATGTTATTCATCATAGGAAAGTTTGGAAACAATGCAAACCCAATCAAAAATGGAATCACAAACAGTGCAAACCAAATTGCAGCAAGTATTATTCCAAGATAAAGACAGCTCCTTGCCCTCTTTGGGTCATCTTCTTTTATTACAAAGTATGCTATGATACCGCCTAGTATACCAAAGATGATAGGTAACAAAAACCACCAGCTGCTTCTCTTCCGAATTTCCATGGTATAACAACACCGCAATATCATTTAAACCAAAGTATGTTTTGGTATCATAATTCTAGTTTTGACAAGAGTTTTGTTGCTATGACAAACAAAACAGCAGAGCCACAAGCTAGCACCAACATTTCTAGTCCTACAAATGAATTAAAATTTCCAAATATTCCAGCTCGCACCACATCAACAAGATACGTTAAGGGATTAAAGTAAAATGCCGTTGCAAGAATTTTTGGTGCACCTTCTGCAGGATAAAATGCCGTGCTTACAAATGCAAAAAACAAAAACACGGTATTGATAACAACATTGAATCCTTCACTAGATTTTAGTCTAGTTGATATTATAGATGCAATCGAGCCAAAAAGAATTGAACCGGTAATTGATGCAAATACAACAAGTGGTATAGTCAGAATGTTAAATTCTACTGATTCAAAAAACAATGGATAGCCAACTGCTGTAATTAATCCAGCACTAATTAGCCCGATTATTCCTATCGTGTATACATTACTTAGAATGTATTGGGTTCTTGTAAAAGGTCCTACAAGAATTTGTTCAAACATTCCGTGTCGTCTGTCATTCCAAATTATTATCCCCGATACTAGTGTGCTATTCATTATGTTAAAGCCAATCATGCCAGATGCGATAAAAGCAGGATAATCTAGTCTCTTGTTTGCAAATGGTACCTCATGTATCAACGCAGTATATGCAAAGCCTGCAACAAAGATGTAGATTAGTGGAAAAACTACCTGCCAGATGAGAAATCCCATATTAAGGGATATTGTCAAATTTCTATTTACTAATCTAATCACTGGATACATTAGAATTTTTCACCATTGTCAGAAATATCTCTTCAAGGCTAGTTGGCACTACACTTAGGTCCTCGATTGGAATTTTGTTTACAGTAAGAATCTTCAATATCTTAAGAAGAATATTCTCCGAGCTATGTGATTGTATAGTAATTGTTGTTCCCGAATTGTAGTCAATCTGATAATCCCTTATTCCTTGTAAAAGAACTGAAAGGTCTTTTCTTATTGTATCAATGTGGATCTTGATTGTCTTTTCTCTTCCAAATTTGTTTTTCAGTTCTGCAGGTGTATCCACTGCAATAATTTTCCCTTTATTTATGATTGCAATTTCATCGCAAAGATATTCTGCCTCTTCAAGAATATGGGTTGTAAAAAATATTGTAAGCCCTTCCCGCACTCTCTTTTTGATATAGTCAAGAAGACTTCGCCTTGCGGAAGGATCAAGTCCTACTGTGGGCTCGTCAAGAAATAAAAGGTCCATGTCATGTACAAACTCTCTAGCTACCTGTACCCTCCTCCTATGCCCAATTGAGAGATCATCGTTCTTTTTCTTTCGTATATCTTGTAGGTCAAACGCTAAGAGAAGATCTTCCATTCTATCCTTTTGCAATTTCTTATCTACATTCCACATCATTGCATATTTTTCAATAGACTTTTCTACACTCAGTGTTGGTTCGTAGCTTGGCTGCTGCAAGACAACACCTATCCTTTTTCTGACCTCTAATGGGTTACTGATGGCATCCATTCCAAGAATACGTATAGTCCCACCTGTTGGAGGAACCAGTGTAGTCAAGAGCTTAATTGTAGTTGTCTTGCCTGCACCATTAGGACCTAAGAATCCGAATATTTTTCCTGTTGGTACCGAAAGATCGATGCTGTCTACTGCCAGTATTCCGTCATAAGACTTGGAAATAGATCTTGCCTCTATACATGACATTGATACAGGTGGTTATAACCCACTAATTTGCCTAATGAAATTTTTATTAATGTACGGTTTCTATCAGACCTTGTTTGTCTGAATTTGATTCGCTACTAAGCAAGCTATTAGAGCAAAAACCAGAACTAGCAAGAAAAGATATCGAGGAATTAATCAAAAGAAAGAAAGAGAAGATTGGGGCAGGATATCTTACTGACCAAGGCGCACTCTTTCTTATTGCCTCTGATCTTGGTGCTTCATTAAGTGAGCAGCTAAAAGTGGAGATGGGTCTTAAAGACCTCTACGTTGGGGCAAAGGAGATTACACTAGAAACAAGAGTTATGAACATATATCCAGTAAAACAATTCTCACGAAAAGACGGCACGCAATTCCTTTTGCGAACGATGACAGTCTATGATGGGGATTCTAGAGCCAAGGTCAAGTTGTGGGATGAAAAAGCTAACCTGCCAGGTATTGAAAATCTAAAACCTGGAGATCTTGTGAAGATAATCAAAGCGTATGTGAAAGCAGACATGAAGGGCAATCCAATAATCAATGTTGGCTCGGGTGCTGCAATTGAACCAAACAAGGACAGTAGCACCATACCTACTCTTGATGCAATAACAGAGGACATAAGCAACGTCAAGGAAAATCAACAAAATCTTGTGGTCTCAGGACTACTAGACGGTGCCATTAGATCAACTGAATTTACAAACATCAGAGGAGAGCCAGGAAGAGCGTTGCAATTAAGATTGAAAGGCAAAGACGGAATGATTTTACGAGTAGTTCTTTGGAACAAGGATGAAGGCTCCATTCCAAAGATGATTACTTCTGGAGCAAACACCAGACTGATAGGTGTAAGAACAAAGATGGGACAGCAAGGTCTTGAACTTCATGGTGATGAAGGAACGGTCGTAGAAATCGAAGGGGCAACTGAGATACAACCCATAGTAATCAGAATCTTATCGATGACAAAAAGTGAATCAGGAAATTCTTTGATCGTCGGTGTTCAAGAGGACAAGAAACTTGTAAACATCAGCGATTTAACTGCAGCAACAAAAGATCTGCAGCCTGGAGATGTGATTGAGTGTATGCCATCAAAAGTTTATGGAAATTCTATTACACTTGAACTTGATTCTTTTGTTAGAAAAATTGATGGCAAAAAGATCCCGACTCTTTCAGAGTTGAGAACAAAGATAAAAGACATTAGGCCTGCCGATGGCACTTATTGTATTGAGGCAATAATTCTAAAATCTCCCGAGAAACGCGAGATTCAGACAAAAGCTGGTGAGAAAATTTCTTTGTCTGAGACATTTATTGAAGATGACACTGGTCAGATATGGCTTAAGGGTTGGAGGGCTCAGGCAAGGCTGCTAGAACAGTTTACACAAGGCGAGATCATTAGTGTGACTGGAGTAACGGCAAAGCCAGGTCTTGAAGGGAGAACCGAGCTCTTTTTGACTCCATTTTCTGTTATTACAAGAAAGAATTAATCCCAAAATCCTCTTGTTGTAACGTATTGCCGTTCTGCTTCGTATATCTGCTTGTAAAGTTCTTCTTCCCCTATCATATTTCTTAAGATTCTAGCACCAGTATCTGCTCCCACGCCAAACCCAGAAAGAGCTACAAGTGCGGTCCTTCCAAAGTTCTCCAAAAGTGAAGAGATCTTCCACGCACGATTAAATTTATGATCATCTTCGGTGCTGATCTTCTTTCCTGCTATCTTTTTTTGAACTATTTTTGATAAATCATAGTCCGAATAGAAAGTAGCACTTATCTGTCTTGACCTGCAATGTGGACAAGACAGATTGTCCTTCATTTCATTTGTTTCTATGACCTTTTCCCATTTCCCGCATCGCATACAAACAAGTCTGTGCCTTGTTTTCATCAGGCGGGACTTGACTAGATCAAGAATTCCCTGGTCTATGCTTGCAGGAGAGGCATAGTATTTCGTTGTATGATCTAATATCGGGTCTGCAAGCTTTGAGAAGGTATCAATTTCCATCCATCTTATCTTGACTTCGCCACAGCGTATTTTCCCAAGAAGTTTAGCCGTATTTTCTAAATCGTATTTATCATGAAATAATTCGCGAAGTGCTTCTTTGGTAAGTGGTGTCCCAGAATATTTTTCGTAAATGAATCGTGCTGATTTTCTATCATAAACTGCTTCTCTTCCTACAATACCAAACTTTTTTGCAACACACCAAGTTCTCCAGTTTACATTATGAGTTCCTGCAAGTGATGCGTTCACTATTACTGGCAGGTCATAATTGTCAGCTAGAACATCTGTCACTCCCTTTTCTTGAATTCTACCGTTTGATGATATCATTATTCGATATGCGTCTGACCTAGAATCAGCTAGGTAGCCGCTTTTGGCAGACAACATTGCAGAAAGTAATGTTGCCAAAGTAGCATTGATTCGTGTTCCAAAACAAGCATGGATCACTATTGTGTTTCTTGCTCGTTTTGATTCAACTACAATGGTCTTCTCATCAGGAATTGCACCAAGACTTAGACTCTCAATTACCTTGCTTGCAAGTGGTTTTATTATTTTCTTTGTTCTGAACATTCCAACTTTTCTTGCTGTTTGAAAATCAACTGGGATGTTTTCGCCCTCCCAGTATGGAACATTTATCCCACCAGATCTAACAGGTTCAACATTTATCTTAAGTGATCTGTCATCTACGTTGAGAATTCTCCATTGCATTCCTCGTAGCACGAAAACATTTCCTGGATCTCCGTAATCTCCAACAAACCTTTGATCTAGGCTGCCAATTATTTTCTTACTTGCGGTATCGAAGACTTTGAATTTTAAGATATCAGGTATGGTTGAAAGGTTTTCAAAAAAATATCTAAATGAGCGTCCTTTCTTTTTGAAAACCATCTCCTCTTCGTCAAGATAAAGAATTGATCCGTTGTGCAATATCTGCAGAACATTGAAGAGGTCTTGTATTGTAACATGCCTAAAAGAATACGCCTTTCTTATCATATTTAATGCAGAATCGATTGATACCGTACCAAATTGCATAGTCATGCCAACCAGATGGTGTGCAAGGACATCCAGTGGACCATCGTGTATCACTTGGTCTTCGATTGATCTTTCTTTTACTCGCTCAAGTATCGCTAGCGTTTCAAACTCGTCATCAGGGCTATTAGTTACGATTAGACCTTTTGCAGATGATCCTCTTCTGTGTTTACTTCGTCCTATTCGTTGCATTAATTTTGATACTTGTCTTGGAGAACCATAATGAATGACTAGTTCAACCGAACCAATATCTAATCCAAGCTCAAGCGAAGAAGTGCAAACAACAATTCCTGGTTTTCCTTCTCTTAGTGTAGCTTCCGTTTCTTCACGTACCTCTTGTGAAAGCGAACCATGGTGTAATTCAATTGGAATGCCGGTTCTCTCTCTGAGGATAGATGCAATGTATTCTGACTCTCCTCTTGTATTTGTGAACAATAAAACTGGAGAATCTAAATGGTACTTTGTAACATAGTCAATGATAAAATCCACAACATCTGTTATTGTTCCGTCGATATACTTGACCTCAACATCATATTTTCTAATAGATTTGTCCTCGATTATCTTACATTTTCTCTTGGTACCTACTATGAACTTGGCAGATTCTGTTGTATTCCCTACTGTGGCAGAAAGGCCTATTCTTGTAATTGGATATTTTGTATTGGTTTGAAGCCTTTCAAGACTTAGTGAAAGTTGCGCGCCGCGCTCGTTGCCTAACAACTCGTGAACTTCGTCTATTACTATCCATTCAAGTTCACTCAAGGCTTGAAGCATTGCTGGTTGACTTAGCAAGATTATGATGGTTTCAGGTGTTGTAATCAGAACATCTGGAGGTGCAAGTGTAATCTTACGCCTAACGGATTGTGGGGTGTCTCCATGTCTTATCTGAATACTTAGATCTTCGTTTTCTGCATATTTGATAATTCTTCTAAATACATCACGATTAAGGGCACGCAGTGGGGTAACATACAGCGCTTTTATTTTTCCAAGTCTTTTCGATTTCGCAATTCTTGTAAAGATGGGAATTACTGCAGTTTCTGTCTTGCCAGAACCTGTTGGTGCAACTACTAGTGAATCTATCTTTTGGTATATGATTTGAACTGCCTTTCTCTGAATCTCAGTAAGGCTTTCAAAACCAAGTTGACGGAACTTGTCTTCTAACTCAAGTAGCAGATTCTGGTTTTTTACTTTGCCTTGTTCTAGTTCGTTCGTATGCCATTGCTCCAACTAAACCAGCTCCAAATAAAATCACCGTGATTATTGGTATATAATCAAAAATTCCTGACATGAACACTTTTGTTATCACAGTGATAAATAGCTTAAGATAACTCTACTACGCCGTTTTTTGTTATCTCATAAGATATTTGCTTTCCTAAACCAAAGAAAGGAAATACCTGCGCTATGAATTTCTGTCCCACTTTAGCAAGCCGTACCTTTCTGTGAGTAAACATGCTAATTGATTTATCCAGGTTCTCCATCTCTTCTTTACCAGAACTTCTAACAGTATTTGTTATGACTATAGGAATCTTCTCCTGAATTGCTACCAACGATAACATGCGCATATATTCCATGAATCTAACATGTTTTTCAAGTGTGCTTGATTCTTTTGAATATTCAAACGAAAAAAGACTTGTTACGTCATCAATTACAACTAGACTTGGGTTTATCTCAGCTATTTTGTTTACATAATTTACTTGTTCTGCAACATTTGTGATTCTAGCTACTATTACTTTATCCAAGAGTTTTTCATTTTTACCTCTAGATTGTACTAGTCCAAGCAGGCGCTCGGGTCTAAATCCTCCGCTGGTATCTTGGTATACTACATTACCACGGTCAAGCAAATTTACACAAATTTGCAGTGCAAGTTGCGTTTTACCACTACCCGCTGGACCAAAAATGTCTGTTATTGTTCCAGCTGCTATCCCACCCCCTAGTAGCTTGTCAAGTCCCATTAGACCAGTTGAAATCAAATCATTAATCTATAAAATACCACAAATTAAACAGTATAAGAGATGATCGGGAAGGCTTTTATTCCCGAATTCAAGCACTGGTTCACAAGTGATTTAAGATTGTCGCAACCGATTCCGAAAAGACCATTGACTATCTTACAAAAAGGCATTAACAAGAACGTGATAGTCAGACTCAAGAGCGATATAGAATACAAAGGCAAAATGAACAACGTGGATTCTTACATGAATCTCATCATGACAGATGCTGAAGAAATAAACAATGGCAAAGTGATTGCAAATTACGGTAGAGTTATAGTAAGAGGTAATAACGTACTTTTTATCAAGTTAGAAAATGAGCTGTAATGACGCAGATCACGGATATGAGTAGAAGTTTTCTTTTTACCTCAGAATCAGTTACCGAAGGACATCCAGACAAGGTTTGTGATCAGATCTCAGATGCAATTTTAGATGAATATCTAAGACATGATCCAGAATCAAGGGTGGCAGTAGAAACTATGACAACTACTGGAATTGTTGTGGTAGCAGGAGAAGTAACTTCCAAGGCAAGATTTGACGTACAAGCTATAGTAAGGAAAACAATTCGTGAAATAGGTTACGACGATCCACAATATGGTTTTGATTCAGATTCATGCAGTGTACTAGTCTCTCTTCATTCACAAAGCCCTGACATATCATTGGGTGTTTCTGCTAGTGAAGACAAAGAGCAAGGTGCGGGAGATCAAGGTTTGATGTTTGGTTATGCCACAAATGAAACAGAGGAATTTATGCCAATGCCAATTATGATAGCTCACAAGTTAACCAAACGGCTATCAGAGGCAAGAAAGAATAAAGAGATTCCCTGGGCTCGGCCCGATGGCAAGTCTCAGGTAACAGTTGAGTATGAGAATGGGCGACCAAAGAGAATAGAAGCTATTGTAGTTTCTACTCAACATTCTCCTGATGTAAGTAACGAGCAAATTAAGAAGGAAATAATTGATAAAGTCATCAAGCCGGTTTGCGGGAGCCTATGGAACGACAAGATAAGGATTCATGTAAATCCCACTGGTAGATTCGTCATAGGAGGCCCGCCAGGCGATGCTGGTCTTACAGGTAGAAAGATAATTGTAGACACTTATGGTGGAATGGGAAGGCATGGAGGTGGTGCCTTTTCAGGCAAGGATCCTTCAAAGGTTGACCGTTCTGCATGCTACATGTGCAGATATATTGCAAAAAATATCGTAGCAGCTGGTCTTGCGGATAGATGTGAGGTTCAAGTAGCTTATGCAATTGGTGTTGCAGAGCCTGTATCTCTGATGGTAAGTACTTTTGATACCAGCAAAATTCCTGAAGAACAAATTGAGAATCTTGTTAGAAAACACTTTGATATGAGACCTGCTTCAATTATATCTCAATTAAAGCTGAAAAGTCCGATTTACAGGAAAACTGCTGCGTATGGCCACTTTGGAAGAAATGAGCCAGAATTCACGTGGGAAAGAACAGACAAGGCAGATATACTAAGAAAAGCTGCTGGACTTTAAGACGTCTTTATACCTAGTAAATTTAATTCCTGAAATTCTTTTAAGTTTCTTGTGATTACTAACATAATTCCCTACCAGTATGCTAAGGTCATCTACTCCAAATGGACCACTGTTATGCATCGCCTCATGATAGGCATGCTCAAAATCAATATTTCTAATTTTGATTCTTCTCCCACGGATAAAATCTTTGATAAAATGATTGTATATTACCGTGTCAGCTCCTACCAGATCTAGTATCTTGTTCGAAAATTTTTTTTCAGTTATAGATTTCATAACAACCTTTGCTACATCCTTTACAAAAATTGGTTGTATGCGATAATTCCCCGAGCCTGGAATAACAATTGTTCCTCTTTTCATTTGGGCGTGGAGAATTTTCGACAACGGATCACCCTTACCTATGATATATGATGCCCGGAGTATGGTATAATCAAGTCCTGATTTTATTATCTCTTGTTCAGCCTTGTACTTTGAAATAAAATATCCAAGTGTACTTTTTTGATTAACGCCGAGGCCACTGATATAGATTATTTTTTTAACAGAGGCTTTCTTGCATAATCTAATTGCATTTTTCGTTGTATCTACATTTACGGTTTCATAGTCAGAATTAACTGTCTGACTACCTTTACCAATAAAATGCAAGAGAGCCAACGAATTTTTTATACCAGAAACAAGCCTGTCTTCTGAAAAACTTTTGGAAACTATAGTTTTCCCAAAAGCTATTGCCTTCTTTTTTCGTACTATATTTACCACATTAAAGCCATTCTTTGACAGAAATTCTCCTATGTTTCTTCCAACAAATCCGTTGGCGCCTGTTATAGATACTTGCTTTGATTTTTCCACACAAAGGCAAGAAATGCCCCGACAAATTAATTTTGGTGCTAGTCTATTATATCATCAATTGAACCTAACTGATTGTTATCAGATCCTAGGCGTGAAAAGAGATGCTTCTCAAAAGGAAATAAAAAGTGCGTATAGACGACTTTCCTTAAGATATCACCCAGATAGAAACAAAGACGAAAAAGATGATGAAAAATTCAAGAAAATTATAGAAGCATATCAAATTCTAAGGAGAGAAGAAAAGAAAATGAACAGGTTGTCTGAGACCGACGTAGAAGCAAAATATGCAGAGTTTTGGAAGAAATATGACAGTAAGATAAATGAGCCTTTTAATTTCGATTCTAATGTAGGTGGATTTAGAAATCCCTTTGGTGCAAATGTCGCAGAAGGTTATAGCCATAACCAAGAGAAAGAATCTTCTCCTGTGAGGACTCATATGATCCTATTCGGTGGTCTTGGAGTGATAGCACTTTGGATAATTTTATCAATGATTCTAAAATAACCTGATAAGGATTAATACAGAAGAAAGTAATTCCTTTTGTGGAAGATGATTCAAAACCAAAGGGTAAACTTAGGACTGGTTTTACAACTGGAACATCTGCAGCTGCTGGAGCGAAAGCAGGTGTTTTATCAATTCTAAATCAAAAGAGAACAAACTTTGTAGATGTTACATTACCAAAAAAGTCAAAGATTCAAATAAAGATTGAAAAATGTGAGTTCAATTCTTACAATGCTCGCTGTTCTGTTATAAAAGATGGTGGAGACGATCCAGATGTAACACATGGGGCAGAAATTTGTACCGAAGTATCACTTACTGACAAACTAGGACAAATAGAGATAGATGGCGGTGAAGGAGTGGGCAAAGTCACAAAGCCTGGACTTGGGCTAGAAGTTGGTTCTGCTGCAATAAACCCAACTCCAAAGAAGATGATAACAGAAAACATCTTAGAGGTGGCAAAAGACATTCTAAAGAAAAATGGAATCAAGGTTCTGATATCAGTTCCTAAAGGCAAAGAGCTTTCTGTAAAAACTGACAATCCAAGGTTGGGAATTTTAGGCGGTATCTCAATTTTAGGAACAAGCGGCATTGTAATTCCATATTCAACTGCGTCTTTTGCAGCAGCCATTAGGCAGAGCATTGATGTGACTATTGCCATGGGCGATAATAGAGTGGTCTTGACTACTGGTGGCAGGAGCGAGGATTTCTCAAAGAAAATAATCAACTTACCTGATCATTGTTTTATTCAGATGGGAGACTTTTCTGGATATACTGTGCAACAATGTGCCAAAAAAGGAATCAAGAAGGCTTATGCCGCAGGGTTCATCGGAAAGCTAACAAAGATGGGCATGGGCGTTAAACAGACTCATGTAAAAGGATCAAAAGTGGATATGAAGTTTTTAGCAGACATGGCAAGAAAATGTAACGCGCCAATCGAAGTCATAGATGAAATCAAGCACGCTAATACAGCAAGGCATGTGTTTGAAATAGTTACAACTAAGAGCGTCCAAGGGTATTTTGATTTGATTTGTTCAGAGGTACATGATCATCTACGTGAACACTCTGAAAATAAAGTAAAGTTTGACGTGATAATGTTTGATTTTGATGGAAATGTCATAGGAAGATTTCCAAGACAGTAACAGATATCTTAAGAGATAGAAAAGCAAAATTGTGGAAAGCGTAGCAATACTTGCAATTACTAAGAATGGTATCAAAATAGCTTCTTCTTTAAAGAAACATTTTCCTCAATGGAAGATATTTGCTCCATCAAAGTTTTCAGATAATAGTACAACCATAAATTGGTTCGAAGATTCCACTACTGCCAAAGTGAGCGAACTTTTCAATAAATATGATGCTTTGATATGTATTTTTTCATTAGGTGCTGTAATACGTTTGATAACACCTAATCTGAAAGACAAAAAGACCGATCCTGCAGTTGTAGTAATAGATGATACTGCTAAATTTATCATAAGTGCTCTTTCTGGTCATCTTGGAGGCGCAAATAAGCTCACAGAAGATATTGCTATGTCGCTTAATGCAACACCAGTTATTACTACTGCAGCAGATGTAAACAAGACCATTGCTGTAGATTTACTAGGGAAAGAATTTGACTGGGAGATAGATGACGATTCTACTGTTACTAAAGTGAGTGCATTAATGGTAAACGAAGAGAAAATTGGAGTATTCCAGGATGCAGGAGAAAATGATTGGTGGATGCCAAAAAAGGAATTACCGCGGAACGTTCACGTGTATAAGACTTTAAAGGAACTTGCAGAATCTGAGTGCAAAGGATTTCTTATCATTTCAGATCGAATAATCGATAACAAAGAGATTTTGGAACGTGCTGTAGTTTACAGACCCAAGACATTAGTTGTAGGAGTTGGATTACACTGGGATACTACAAAAGACACAATAAAAGAAGGACTAGAGTTTTGTTTTAATAAATTCAGTCTTAGCCCTAAATCTATTGCCAGATTTGCGTCAATAAAAAAAGAAGATGATATAGAAGGCTTGAAACAGTTATCGGAGAAAATGAAGATTCCAATGGAATATTTTGAAAAAGATGATCTTGTTAAAATAAGTATACCAAATCCATCAGATATTGTACAAAGTTATGAAGGCACTCCAAGTGTTTCAGAAGCTGCAGCGATTAAGAGCTCAAGAGGTTCCTTGGTAGTTGAAAAACAAAAATTTCCACCTAATCTTACTATTGCGATAGCAAGGATAAAGAAATGAGAAGAGGGCTTTTGCTAATAGATAGAGGAAGTCGTGAGGAGGAAGTTAAAGAAGAACTTCAATACATATGTGAAAAAGTGAAGTTGAGGGGAAACTACTATTTTTCTGATTATTGTTTTTTGGAAGTAGTACCACCATATATTGCGGATGGAATAAAGAAATGCCTTTCACAAAATATTGATGCACTAACTATAATACCCTATTTTCTCTATCCTGGAAGAAAGGTAAAGGCAGCTGTTAACACGGCAGTTAGACTGCAGTCTCAGACCGGAGTCAAATTTACCATTTCAAGACCAATGACTCTTCATAAATCTTTGATAAAAATTGTTGATGAAAAAATAGATTCAGTTCTCAAGAAAAATAAAATATCTATACCGAAGATTGAAGTAGACATTCTACTTATAGGTCATGGAAGTAAAGATCCTAACGCAAGGATGTCGTTGAGATACGTTGCAGATGGATTAGAAGAACGATATCGTTCAGTCAAGTATTGCTTCCTAGAAATTGAAGAGCCAAATATCAAACAGGGGATAGAAATGAGCGCACAAGATAATCCAAACATTCTAGTTGTCATGCCATATTTTTTGCACAAGGGCGTTCATGTGAAACGAGATATTCATGAAGATCTCGACTCTGCCATTACAAATTCAGGTATAAACAATATTCTAGTTTCCGAACATTTGGGTACAGATGATGGAATGATAGACCTTGTATTGCAGCGAGCAAGAGAAGTGGAAATATGATTACAGAGAAAGGCCAATCAATTGAAGACAAAAGCATGGAAATAATTGAAAACGAAATTGGCTCTCATTCATACTCATCTGATGAATGGACAATAGTAAAGAGGGTCATTCATTCCACGGCTGATTTTGATTTTGCAAGAGATAACAAGATAGTTTTTCACAAGGATGCAATTAGAAATGGAATAGAAGCTCTCAACAACGCTTGTGCCATAGTAGTAGATGTAAATGGAGTGATTGGTGGTTTTAACAAGGATAATCTCAAAAAGTTTGGAAACAAGGTGATATGCAATATTTCTGAGCCTAATGTAATAAGCGAAGCCAAGAATCTGAATAAAACGCGGGCACAGATTTCAATGAGAATGGCAAGTAATGATATGAATGGAGGAATTATAGTTATAGGAAATGCACCAACTGCTCTCCTTGAGGTAATACAGATGATAAAAGATAATGTTGCAGTTCCTTCTCTTGTAATTGGCATTCCAGTAGGCTTTGTATGTGCCTCGGAATCAAAAGAAGAGCTGCGGAGCTTTAACATTCCTTACATCACAAATTTAGGTCGAAAGGGTGGAAGCCCATGCGCTTCTGCCATCATAAATGCACTATACATATTGCTCAAAGGACGATTATCTTCTTGAGTATTTTACGCAGTTTTCAACAAATGTTCTAGCTACATTTGGTAGAGCAAAGTGTAGATGCATATAGGAAGCCAACGAGTTATACTGAACAAGTCCATCTTTTTTCTTGTTTATCCCTACTCCTATTTCCATATCATAAGCAAATTTAGAGTCTTTATCTACAGATTCTAGATCAGAGAAGTGAAACTCATGGCCTCTGATTGTATTGTTGGCATTTGAAATAAGGCAATTTCTAGAAGTTTTAGCTTTTGTGTAGTTTAACTTAAGATTTTTTTGCATTACCGTTTCCGCATCAAAAAGACCAACCATTCTAAATTTCTTGCTCTTGTATCTAATCGATTTGGTCAAATACATCAGACCGCCACATTCAGCATAGATTGGAACTCCGTCTTCACCTGACTTTTTCACAGATTTTTTCATGAAAGGATTTCGCTCAAGCAGTTGCCCTTTGACTTCTGGAAAACCACCACCTATGTATAGTCCGTCACAAAAAGGAATTTTCTTGTCCAAGACAGGACTGAAGAACTCAAGTTCAGCTCCTTCTCTTTGCAAGGTATCTAGGTTGTCTTGATAATAAAAATTGAAAGACTCGTCTAAAGCTACTGCAATTTTGGTTCTTTTTTCTCTTTTTCTCTCTGCTGAAATAACTGGTAGGTTCATGGTTTTTTTGCTTATTTCTATGATTTTATCAATATCAATAAAATCAGAAAATAATTTTGCAATGGAAATAATCTTACGCTGAAGAGATTTCTCTTCCTTTACTGGAATTAAACCGAGATGTCTTGATTCCAGATGAAGATGAGTTTCTCGTGGAATAACTCCTACAATGGGTATTCGTAGTGGTTTTAGAGCCTGCCTGCATAGGTCTTCATGCTTCTTACTTCCTATCTTGTTTAAAATAAAGCCTGAAATCCTCGAGTTTTTTTGAAAGCTGGTAAAGCCTAATGCTATTGCTGCGATTGAACGGGCAGTCTTACTTGCATCCAAGACAAGAATTACGGGAGATTTAATGATGTTTGCAACGTGATATGTACTTGAAAAATTCGAATTGCCTGAGAACCCATCAAAATAACCCATTACACCTTCTGTGACAGAAATCTCTGCTTTTGAGTTTAAAATGAAGCTCTTCAAAACTCCTTTACTGCCCATAAGCCATGGATCTAAGTTACGGCTAACCCGTTGCGCTACAACTGTATGGTAACTTGGATCTATAAAGTCTGGGCCTACTTTGAAAGGTTGTACCGAATATCCCCTTTTTTTAAGTCCGTGTATAATAGCGACTGTTATTGAGGTTTTACCAACACCGCTTGTAATGCCTGAAAGGACAATCCTTGGTATTTTCAATTTCCATCAATATTTCCTTACTTCATTTAAAATTAGCATTTAATTTCCTTGTATATTGTTAGTGTCATTTTTAACATTTTTTATCATATCAAAAAGTTGGCGTATGGCTAGCTTTGGGTGATGAGCTGCAATACGAATAACGTTTGACATTCCAAAATCAGCTTTTACAAAGTCTAGAAATTCTTCGGTAGAAAGTTCATTGATTATATCTAACTCTTTGTCCCATTCAGCATCTTTCAGACCTAACCATCTATATTGTACTTTTATGGCCGCACGTAGTTTGGAACCTATGTCTTTTTTGGTCGAGTCTTCATATGGTTTTAAGGATTCTTTTGATGTATTTCCCCTAATTACTGCATCAGCACCAACTGCTCCTGCTCTTCTGCCAAATTCAATTGCATATCTTATTCCTTCCAGAACCAGAGGATTTGCTTGTCCTGCTGAATCTCCAACAAGTATCAAGTTGTCAGATACCATTGAATCCCTTAATCCCTCATTGGGGATAAGACCATAATGAAATTCAATTGGAACTATTCTTCCAAGTTGATCTATTGGTTTTGGTTTACTTTCAAGCAGTTCTAAGAGGCGTTGTGTAGCATCCATTTGCGATTCCGGTTTGCCTATTCCCACACCTATTCTAACTTTGTTATTACCCAATGGAAAGATCCAAGCATAACCAGCTGGTGAATATTTGTTTCCTACCATTAGATGCCATGTAGCCTGATCTATTTTATCTACATAGGCTTCATATTCAGCACCAGCTCCGAATCTTCTCCATTGTGAAACCATTCCAACGCTTTTCCCAACAATTGAATAAAAGCCACTTGCGTCTATAATGAGTTTAGAACGAAAGATCAGATCTTCTTTCATCGATGTTGCCTTGATGCCTATTAATTTTCTCTTCTCGTCTGTTAATGCATCAATCACATTTGTCTTCAGGAAAATATTTGCACCAGCACTAGCTGCTTGATATGCCAAAAACTGATAGGTTCTTCTTACATCTAGTACTGCAGCGTGAGGCTCAGAACTGCTTTTTAAGACATAATTATTGGGAGAGTAAAATGCATAATTTCTTATTTTGTTATAATAGTCATCTGGAATCCCAAATGATTTTGCGTTTTCTATCCATGTAACGCCGCTTGTTCTAACACTTTGGCCTATTGCTTCTTCTCTTTCTATCAGCGCTACACTGACTCCTTTTTTTGCTGCGCCCCACGCGGCAGATAAACCAGCTGGTCCACCTCCTACTATTACTATGTCATAGTCATAATTTTTTGTCAAGTGTTAACTACTAAATTCAAGGAAATTTAGTATTATAAGCTGTGTTTTTACCAGATACGGTCTGAAATTCTTTGACGGATGCTAATCTTTTTACCTGACATATCAAGAACATGCATAGTGAAAAAACAGGGATTAGTCATAGTTTATACTGGTAAAGGGAAGGGTAAAACTACTGCCGCACTTGGAATGGCGCTTCGAGCTATAGGATATGATCACAAAGTTTGCATGATTCAATTCATTAAAGGTTCATGGCACTATGGCGAAATGACTTCATCAAAAAAACTGGAGCCAGAATTTGAGCTTACCGCAGTTGGAAAAGGATTTGTTGGCATTATGGACGATAAGAGTTCTATTGAAGAGCATAGGAAGATTGCCAATGAAGCCCTTCATATAGCCCAAAAAAAAATCAACTCAAAAAAATATAACCTTGTAATACTTGACGAAATAAATTATGCTGTAAATCTTGGTTTGATAAATCTAGACGATGTACTAGATTTGATAATGAAAAAACCTAAAGATCTAAATCTAGTCTTGACTGGAAACTATGCTAGAAACGAGATAATTGATTTAGCTGATCTGGTAACTGAAATGAAAGAAATAAAACATCCGTTTAAATCAGGAATAAGAGCTAGAGAAGGAATCGATTTTTAATCAGCAACATTAAATTACGTACCAAAAACTTGAAGGTTATGACTACAACTATTCAAGATTTCCCTGAAGTTGGAGAAATTATAGTTGCTACTATAACTAGAATAATGGATCAGGGAGCTTATGTTACACTTGACGAATATAATAATATACAAGGATTTTTACATGTTTCTGAGATCACTACCGGATGGATAAGAAATGTGGAGAAATTTCTCAGGGTGGGAGAAAAGAAGGTATTACTTGTAAAGCGTGTTGATTCTGCTAGGTCTGAAATTGATTTATCATTAAAACAAGTATCTACTGACCAAAAAAAGAAGAAGTTGTTAGAGCTAAAACGTAGAGAAAAAGAAAAGGCATTAGTAGAGAATCTAAAATCAAGGGCAAGTCTATCTAAAGTCGAGATCGACAAAATAGAAAGCATGTTGATTGAAAAATTTGATACTGTATATGACGCATTTTCCGAAGTTGCGGCCAAAGGTAAATTGATATTAGATAATCTCAACATA
The DNA here is from genome assembly GCA_001917995.1 of Thaumarchaeota archaeon 13_1_40CM_4_38_7. Taxonomy (GTDB): domain Archaea; phylum Thermoproteota; class Nitrososphaeria; order Nitrososphaerales; family Nitrosopumilaceae; genus Nitrosotalea. Next base: position 29,305 of record MNFB01000023.1, read on the forward strand.
TCCCCCAAGGCATTAGCGGTAATTGAGGAATTAAGCGCTAAAATTCAAATTCCGCATGTAGAAATTCGCGGAATATTAGAATTAATTTGCACCAAGTCTAATGGTATAGAAATAATTAAAAGCGCTTTATTAGAGGTTGCCGATAACAAAAATGTAGATGTGTCAATAACCTACATTGGAGCCCCAAAATATCGTATTACAATTATTGCGCAAAATTTTAAGGAAGCTGAAAAAGAGTTAAAGCCAATACTTTCGTCAATTCAGGACACTATTGAGAAGAAGGGCGGCACCTTCAAATTCACAAGGGAAGAATCCAAGAAGACACGTGAAGGTTAATCATGAAGTTTCAGATGCGAAAATGCCCTTCATGTAAGAGATATACTTTGAAAGAAGAGTGTTCTAGATGCACAAGTAAGACTGTCAGTGTTCACCCAGGAAAATATTCCCCAGATGACAAGTACGCAAGATACCGCATATCAGATAGGTACAAGTAGCCAAGTTATTTGGCAGTGTTATTTGAAGCAGATACTATCGTGACTTTATCTATTCGCGCCGCATCAGCATCTTCTGGTTGATTAGTGGGATTTGTTTTCAGTGATGCTATCTTATCGACAATATCTTGTCCTGATATTACCTGACCAAAAAGTGTGTATTGTCCATCCAACCAGGGAGCATCCCCCAAGGTAATGAAAAACTGCGAGCTGCCACTATTGACATCAGAACCACGGGCCATTCCAACCATGTATTTTGTGAATTTCATATTATTAAATTCAGGAGGAATGGTATACCCAGCATCTCCCAGACCCCATGTATCTCTTGATCCGTTAATTGTATTAGGGTCGCCTGCTTGTATAACAAATCCAGGCATTATTCTGTGAAATATTGTTCCTCTATAAAATCCAGAGTTTGCTAGCATTTCAAAATTTGATACGGTTTTAGGTGCAACATTATCTAGTAATTTAATTGATATTTGACCAAATTTGGTATCTATTGTGGCAGTATCGCCAGTGGCATTAGAGCTGCTAGTTGGTTTAACTTCTGGTTTTGCTTGTGGCAAGTTATTTGCTTGTGGTACGCTATTTGCTTGTTGCATATAATCGGGATTGACTTGATATAAAAGAACTCCAGAAAAGATACCTGAATCGTTTCTATTTATGCTAGGTGAAGAATATACCAGTCTTAAGGGTCCATTGCCATTTTCAGGGTACTTGATTGTTTTTGCATATATTGCAGTATATCCAAGCGTATAGTTTGCTGATTCGGTATGAGTGTTAGGATCGTAATATGTCAGAGTAGCAAAGGGAAACATTTGACCAAGCATTGTATTTTGCCAGAAATATTTGGTAGGTGTGAACTGGTCCTCTTCAAGGAACTTGGATAAATTATATCCAGCGATTCTGATAAACCACTGTTTCTTACTCTCATCTCCTCCTCCCCCAAGAACATACAACTCTTGTCCATTTGAGATAAATTTTTGACCAACCACATATACAAGAACATAATTTGCGCCCATTTCTCTTAGTGCCTTCCATGCATCATCTGGTGAACTAAGAAACATTCGAGCTATGGTAGCTATTCGTTCAGTATCAATAGTGGCGTTATCTGCAAGGCTTTTTCTCTCTCCCAAAGTCTGAATCCAGTATCCATAATCCCACCACGAAGCTACTACAGAATCCTTAGGTGTATTGGTTTTTATCCAATTCAATGTAACAGGCCAGTCATCAGTTGAAATAGCATAATTTGATCCACCATTAAGAATAGTTGGAGGAGCTTTTGTCATTGATATCCAATTAGCATTAACTGGAAACATTGTAGGTACCAAAAGAATGGCTACTATAACTGCCACAAATGAAATCTTTGGTATTCTTCCAAGCAAATCTATAGTTTTCTTTCCCTTGGATGCTCCCTTTTTTGATGGCTCTGTGACCTTAACATGCTTTTCTTCTTTTCTTAAGATTTCAGATACAATAGCAGTCAACCCAACTGATGACAGCACGATAACAGATGTTGCAGTCAATAATTCTAACCTAGAAAATGTCGATCCTGCGTATGCACCTACTATGCCAATAATTAAAGCAAAAACTATCATTTCATTCCTAAGAGATAATGGTTGAGGAGAATTAGTTTCTGTATTCTTCCTAAATATTAGCCAAATTCCAAGACCGGCAAATAGCATAAGGACCGAAAAGTAAGTAAAGTTTTGTGCAAGCGTTGGCGTTGCATGTTCTGCAACAGAATCTACCAAGGGATCCTCTGAGGTAAGGAACGGATTTACTGCATTCAAGTAACGAAAGCTAGCTGTATGAAGAATTCCTGAAGAAAAGATCACTATCCCTATTATGACTAGTGCTGCCAGAACTAACAAGGTATTTCGCAGGCGAACTGGTTCTTTGCTAAATTTATGAACAAGAATTATTATAACAAGCAATATGGTTGGACCGATTAGGACAAATCCTCGTATTCCAAACACAAAACTTGGCCCTGGTCTTGCAAACATTCCTCCAGCCACTACCATTGTAGCAGCAACAAAGAGTGGAATAGCCCAGAGTAAGAATTTATGATCTTTTTTAACAAAAGGCAACACAATAAAAAATAACCCTAGTGGAATTAGGAAAAATTCAACACCACCCCATGCCGCAAACCCAACGCCTAGAAAGAATCCAGCACCGATGAGCTTTGCAGCTGCGATTTTAGGATTGTCTGATTTGAGCCCGCTCAGAAATAGATAGATTCCCAGTAGACCATAGAATAGTCCAAGGGGTTCTGATTTGAACCACCCTATAGTACCTCTTACTATTATAGGAGGTGATAAGGCAAAGAAAAGTGAAGCAAAAAGACCTGCAGTTGTACCACCAATCACACGTACAAGAGCAAATACGATAATGGCTGTTAGGGAACCGAAGACTACTGGGAATATTATTGTAAAGTTATACAAGCTTGTACCACCTCCAAAAATTTTATACAAAATTGCATCTGTAAAATGAAGTGGTACCTGGGCAGTGGCAAAGACATCTCTTCCTTGTGGATACCAACTCATATCATCATGCCAATGAACGTATGCGTCTATTCCGTGATCTAGTAAGTATTGAGTTGCCCTATAATTAAAATAAGGATCAAATTCATTTAGTTGAAAACCATAATCGGCTGCTTGGGACCTGACCATCGCCGATATAGAAAATGATATTGCAAGTATTGCAATAATAAGCAAATGGCGTAAATGAAAATCAAAATTTCTTATGTTAAATAACTTTGTATCTTGAATCAAACTAGGTTTTGATGGAATTTCCTCTGTTTATTACTCTTTTGTAAGGATCTGTACTTCACAGGATTTTACTAGATTTTTGAATTCGGTTGCATCATTTTCATTGCCAACTATTGTACCATAATGCATTGGAATTGCAATTTTTGGCTTTATGGTTTCTGTAGCTTGGGCAGCTTCTCTTGCTGTCATGACATAGGTTCCACTAACAGGTACCAATAGAATATCTGGTCTTAAATCAGACATTTCAGGAATGAGGTCTGAATCACCAGTGTGATAGATGCTGATTCCTTTAATGCTTACCAAGAATCCAACTTTATTGTCTTCTTTTGGGTGAAATGGTTTTTTCGTATCAGGGTTTATCTTATCAATGTTATACGCATTGACTGCTCTAATTCTTATGCCATCAATTGTTTTATTCTCACCTGGCATGATGCCTATTTTCTCCTTGTATGAGATTCCAGTGATCTTGTTAAGACATTCTTTTGCTGTTACAATTGTTGTCTTATTTGTTGATATTTTTTTTAGGTCTTCAAGACTTAGATGATCAAAATGATCATGTGAAATTAATATCAGATCTGCCTCTGATTTTTTTGATATCTTGTAAGGATCAGTGTAGATTTTGATATCTCCTTCTAGGCTAAATGTATCATGGCCATACCATTTTATCTGTAATCCTTTGTATTCAAACATGACTTAATCTTGTCTATCTAAGAGTTAAATTTTACTTGATTCCAAAATTATTTTATTATTTGCCACAGACAGAATTGAGCCACCATTTTCTCTTATTCTCTTCTTAAGTTCTGCATCAATTGTTGCTATGATTCCGCCATTTTTCTTGGTGTATTCTACCAAAGCATCATCAACCGAATTTCCGGAAATCTTTATGGTTTTAAAATTTTGTATAATTTTTAAAGCATAAGAAGCAGAACTTTTTTTTTATTATTAAGAGAAATCCTTTCTAATTCTTGAATAACCAAGTTTGGTACAACAAACTCTATGGCACCTATTTCAGTCTCTATATTTTGAATATTTTTTATTCGATTTGAAGCTAATAGCATAACAAAACTCGTGTCACAGATAACCTCAACCAATCGCTACACCTGCACCAATTAATCTCCATCTTTCTGCCATTCTTCTACTTATTGCAACCTTGCTGTTCTCAAAGAGACACACAGGTCTTTTAAATTGAATCTCTACTGTCTTACCTCTCACGCTTGTAACCTTGGAAAGAAGAGGGGCAGTACCTATACTCAATCTTAGGGATTCGCCAGTTTGTACAGATGAAACCTTGATTTCGTCAGAAGCTCCCACTGCGGTATCAAATAGATTTACCTCAATTTTTGCATTGTAGGAATTTTCCGGTAGTGTTCCTGGTTCACCTATTACAGAACCAATTAGCGAATCGCTTCTTGTCATAGATGGATCTAATTTAGTTGCAATAGCTACTAATCCGCCAGGTTTTACCTCTTCTACAATTCCTGCACCTGTCCCAAGCGATGCTATCTCTGTGATAATAGATTCATATTTTCCTGTTTTTTCATTTGGTAGTCCTGGTTTTATCTCGATTTCATCCCCCTTCTCAAAAGTTCCTTGTATTACGCTTCCTCCAATGACACCGCCCTTCATGTCTTTAATCTTCGTTCCAGGTTTGTTAACATCAAACGATCTTAACACATGCATGACAGTACTTTTAGATTCATCTCTTTGTGGAATCGGTATTGATGACTCAATTGCACCTATTAGTGCGTCCATGTTTAATTTTGATTGAGCGGAAATTGGGATGATGGGAGCCTTTGCAGCATTTGTTCCTTTGACGAATTGTGCAATTTCTGAATAATTTGTCATCGCATCTTCATAGGAAATAAGGTCTACTTTGTTTTGAACCAAGACTATTTCCTTTATTCCAAGTGTCTGCAGAGCAAGCAAGTGTTCTTTAGTTTGTGGCTGAGGAACCTTTTCGTTTGCCGCAATTACTAACATAGCACCGTCTATTAGTGCGGAACCAGAAAGCATATTGGCCATTAGACTTTCATGTCCAGGACTATCCACAAAGCTTACTACGCGCGATAATTCACTTTCTTTTCCACAGTTATTACACTTGGGTGTGACCGAATATCCTAGCGGGGGCTCACAGTTCTTACATTTATAGAATGCAGCGTCAGCGTAACCAACCCTAATAGTAATTCCTCGCTTGAGCTCTTCACTATGTGCACTGGTCCAAATTCCAGTTAAAGCTTGGATTAGAGTAGTTTTGCCGTGGTCTACATGACCTGCAGTTCCAATGTTAACACATGGTTGATAACCATATTTCTTTACATACCAATCAGGAAGTGTTTCTTTCCAGTGCACAGACAAGCTAAAGAAAGCGGATATGTTAACTTATGCCTTTTTACTTTTTTCCGCGGTTTCTTTCTTTTCTTGTTCACTAGATTTTTCTTCTATTTTCAATTCGCCTTCGAAGAAACAATTTAGCTGATAAACATCTTCTGTGATTGTGTTTCCTCTGACAAGCTTACGAAAGCGCTGACCTTTTTCAGCATCTCGTAGTCCTACTCCCTTGGACAGTAGTATGTATCTTCTAGCTCCCCCGTGAATATCTGCTCTAAGAGAAACGCCAGATTTATCGCTGCCACCAGTTATCTTTAACTTGCCAGCTTCACCTATGAGAGAGGCATCTAGTTCATTGCCCA